>CAZEIB010000185.1:428-4859 GCA_964511785.1 uncultured Oscillospiraceae bacterium | reverse complement strand
ACCATGGTGATTGCTGCGGTTAATGTGGTTTTACCATGGTCTACGTGACCAATGGTTCCAATGTTTACGTGTGGCTTATTTCTTTCAAATTTTGCCTTTCCCATTGAGAATTTCCTCCTTCTTTGTAACTACTTATGTTATTTTCCAATAATTTTTTCTGCAATACTTTGAGGTACTTCTTCATAGTGATCAAATTCCATAGAATACATACCTCTACCTTGGCTTTTGCTCCTTAAATCAGTAGCATAACCAAACATTTCACTTAAAGGCACGAAAGCATGAATGGTTTGTTCCCCTAAACGAGCTTCCATTCCTTCTACCCGGCCCCTTCTACTGCTAATATCCCCAATAACATCACCCATGTATTGGTCTGGAACAATTACTTCTACCTTCATAGTAGGTTCCATAATCACGGGATCTGCTCTTTTCATAGCTTCTTTAAAGGCCATGGAACCAGCAATTTTAAAGGCCAGTTCAGATGAGTCAACATCATGGTAGGAACCATCATACACAGTAGCTTTAAAATCTACTACTTCAAAACCGCCAAGGGTTCCCGATGCGGAAGCTTCTTGTATCCCTGCATCAATAGGAGAAATAAATTCTTTGGGAATTACACCACCAACAATTTTGCTTTCAAACTCGTAACCTTTACCAGGTTCTTGTGGTGTAAGTTCAATCCAGCAATGACCAAATTGACCATGACCACCAGTTTGACGAACGTAGCGACCTTCTCCTTTAGCGGCTTTGCGAATAGTTTCTCTGTAGGCAACTTGAGGTTTACCTACAGTTGCTTCTACTTTAAACTCTCTTAGTAAGCGGTCTACAATAATTTCCAGATGTAGTTCTCCCATACCAGCAATAATTACTTGACCAGTTTCTTGGTCAGTATAAGTTTTAAAGGTAGGGTCTTCTTCTGCTAAACGAACTAAAGCTATAGACATTTTATCTTGTCCTGCTTTGGTTTTAGGCTCAATGGCCACTCGAATAACAGGGTCAGGAAACTCCATAGACTCAAGTAACACTGGTTGTTTTTCATCACACAGGGTATCCCCGGTAGTGGTATCTTTTAATCCAACTGCACCGGCAATTTCCCCTGCATAAATGGTATCCACTTCTTCTCGGTGGTTGGCGTGCATTCTTAAAATACGTCCAACACGTTCTCTTTTGTTTTTAACGCTGTTTAAAACATAAGAGCCACTGTCTAAGCTTCCTGAGTAAGCACGGAAGAAAGCCAGTTTTCCCACAAAAGGATCTGCCATAATTTTAAAGGCCAATGCAGAGAAAGGCTCTTCATCAGAAGCATGACGTACTACTTGAGTCTCCGGATCATTAGGTAAAGTACCTGTAATTGGCGGAATGTCAAGGGGTGAAGGCATGTAATCTGTAATGGCATCTAATAAAGGTTGTACTCCTTTGTTTCTGTAAGAGGTCCCGCAAACAACGGGAGTCATTTTACAGGCGATTGTGGTTTCACGAATGGCTTTTTTTATTTCGTCAATAGACAACTCTTCCCCTTCGAAGAATTTTTCCATCAAAGTTTCATCAGTTTCTGCAACTGCCTCAATTAACTTTGCACGGTATTCTTCTGCTTGAGCTCTAAATTCTTCAGGAATTTCTTCTTCTCTTACGTCTTTACCAATATCATCATAATAGATTTCGGCTTTCATGGAAACAAGATCAATAATTCCTTTAAAATCAGCTTCAACACCGATAGGGATTTGGATGGGCACAGCGTTAGCTTGTAAACGGTCTTCCATCATGTCAAGAACATGAAAAAAGTCTGCTCCAACTACGTCCATTTTGTTAATATAGGCCATACGTGGAACATTATATTTATTTGCTTGACGCCATACAGTTTCACTTTGAGGTTCAACGCCACCTTTGGCAGCAAAAACTGCTACAGCACCGTCTAACACACGTAAGGAACGTTCAACTTCAACAGTGAAGTCAACATGACCGGGAGTATCAATAATGTTGATACGGTGGTCTTTCCATTCGCAGGTTGTAGCTGCAGAGGTAATCGTAATACCTCTTTCTTGTTCCTGGGCCATCCAGTCCATAGTTGCAGCGCCTTCGTGTGTTTCCCCCAGGCGATGTACTCGACCTGTATAGAACAAAATGCGCTCTGTTGTTGTGGTTTTACCTGCATCGATATGAGCCATGATGCCAATATTGCGCACCATATTCAATGGGTGACTTCTAGGCATGTTGGTATGTTCTCCTCTCAAATAACTTCTTCATTATTGAATAATTCACTTGAATATTCAATTTTTTACCAGCGATAATGTGCAAATGCTTTGTTGGCTTCTGCCATACGGTGCATTTCCTCTTTACGCTTTACAGCATTACCGGTATTATTGGCAGCATCCATTAATTCTCCTGCCAACCGTTGTGCCATGGTTTTTTCTCCACGGTTTCTGCTAAAGTTAACAATCCAGCGTAAAGCCAATGTTTGACGGCGCTCAGGTCTAACTTCCATAGGTACCTGATAGGTTGCACCACCAACACGGCGAGCTTTAACTTCCAGCTGTGGAGATACATTTGCTAAAGCAGTGGTAAAAACATCATTGGCATCTTTACCAGTTTTTTCAGCAATGCTTTCAAAGGCAGTATAGGTAATGTTTTGTGCAACACCTTTTTTGCCGTCTATCATAATTTGATTAATTAATTTTGTAACAATCGTGTTCCCATAAATTGGATCCGGCAACACTTCACGTTTGGGTATAAATCCGCGACGTGACATATCTTTCCCTCCTCATAATGTGAGTTTGTAATGAATGATTGATAAGCAACAGTTTTCAAACAATCAGTCAGCAATCCGATTGTCTCCCTATTAGTTGGGAACATGGTTTAACATCATCGTTTGTTTGTTTCTTCTCTCGTTCCAAGATAAAAGGCATAACAAATAATCGTCTCACCCTGCATAAACAAACCACCTATTTAATCAAGTCCTTACTTCTTGGGACGCTTAGCGCCGTACTTCGAGCGACCTTGCATCCGCTTTGCCACACCAGCCGTATCTAAAGCACCACGGATAATGTGATAACGAACGCCAGGAAGGTCGCGCACACGGCCGCCGCGAATAAGAACAACACTGTGTTCTTGTAAGTTGTGACCAATTCCCGGAATGTAGCAAGTACCTTCATCCTGATTGGTTAGGCGGATTCTTGCGATCTTGCGCAAAGCAGAGTTAGGTTTTTTAGGGGTAGTTGTTTTAACGTTTAAACAAACACCGCGTTTTTGTGGACATCCTTGCAAAATAGGAGCGTCGGATTTATTGTCCATACTTTTCCTCCCCTTGCGGATCAATTGGTTGATCGTGGGCATTGAAGCACCTCCTGGATATAATATCTATCATCTTCCGCAACCCCCGGAAGCGAATAGGCAATGATTAGCGAAGAATACCGGCAGCAGCTGTAGGCACTTGTACCTTTGCGGCCTGGCCCAGCTCTTTCATGGTTTTAACCACCGTTACAGGTACCTGGGCTTCTTCTGCTGCCCCCCTGACCCTGCGGTACACAAACTCATCGGCATCTTCTGCTACAAAAACATGTGTCACCTGGTCTTTTGTAAGGGCGCGTAAAAGCTGTTTGGTTCCTACTACTTTCTTTTCGCTATTTTGTAAGGACTCTAGCATCATAACACTCCTTTTGCCTTTGGTTTTAAGGCACACAAAAAATAGACCTAAAGGGGCAACTGCATCAGTATACCATCCAAAACATGATATGTCAACGCTTTTGCCCCTATATTATATGTTTTTTATAGCTTATTGAAAAGGGTTTTGGAGTATTTTTAATGATTGATTATTTTCTTCCCGCTCCGCTTCCCCGTGAAAAACCGCCGCCGGAACTGCGCCCTCCCCCTGAAGAACGGCCTGCGCCTGAGCCGCGGGAGGAGCCGCTGGAAGTAAAGCCTCTGCCACCTCTTGAAAAACCGCCTCCAGAATTTCTGGGTTTTGATGAGCTGGAGGATCCAGATGAACCGCCCCAAAAAGAGCTTCCTCCCCCGCCAAAAGGCGGCATGCCGCCAGAAGGGCCGGGGCCCGGCGGCGGGTTGCGCTTGGGTGGCCTGCGGTGCCATCCTCCACCAAAAAAGGGAAAGAAAAAGGTGCGCCTAGGCGGCCCATAGTAAGGAGAACCACCGTAATAACCCCGCCGTTTTCTTCTGTTTCCGGTTAAAACACTGATAAATATGATGCCCAATATAATGAATATAATCATGGCGAATCCCATCATTCCTCTTTGTTCATTCTTTGTAGGGGCGGCTGTTGTGGCCCCCGGGGCCACATATTTTAAGTTAATTTTTTTGGTTAGTTTAAATAACCGCTGTGCTGTTTTATAAATTCCCTGGTCATAGTCGCCCTTTTCATAATCACTAAACAGTTCTGCCTGAAGGACATCAGTTAGAACATTCCCTGTGATAACCGATTCA
>CAZEIB010000185.1:0-418 GCA_964511785.1 uncultured Oscillospiraceae bacterium | reverse complement strand
ATAGGCATAGGCTCCGTTTTCTAAGGATACAAGCAGTAAAATATCGCTTTTATACAAATCATATTCTTTAAAGGCGGCCATGGCAGCCTTTTCTAAATCGAGGCCCGCTTCTCCATTTATCACCTGCAGATAAATGTGGGTACGCCCATGTTCCCTGCTGTTATTTTTGTCTGTAATATAAGTAACGGTTTTTTCTGATAAAACCCCAGGCTGGTCATCAACATATTGGGATAGGGTTCCCCCCTGGCTTGCTTGTGCCGCCGATACCATCTCGCCAGTTCCCTGGTCTGATTGTGTTGCCGGTACCATCTTAGCGGTTCCTTGGCCTGACAGCGCCCGTACCTTGCTTCTTACTATGTTGGCAAGGGCATCATAGAGTTTAAGCACACCTTTTTCATAGTCTTGTTTTCCAAAATCC
>CAZEIB010000184.1:0-4864 GCA_964511785.1 uncultured Oscillospiraceae bacterium | reverse complement strand
GCACTTGCAAAGGCGAAAAGCAAATTATATCCTCCACAAGGACCATGAACATTTAAAACTTCTCCTGTGGCGTAAAGATTGGGAATAAGAGAAGATTCTAGGGAGACAGGAGAAAAATCTTTTATATCAATACCTCCTGAAGTAACTTGGGCTTGATCAAAACCTTTGGCAGAAGTAACATAAATAGGAAAATGAGTGATGGAACGGAAAAGCATTTGCAAGTTTTCATCGGTTAACTCGCTAATAGACATAGACAAGGGCTGAATGTTACAGGCCTTTAAAAAGGCAAAGCCCAACAACTTATGAAAAAGACCAGTAAATAACTGTTCAACAGGTAAATGAGCAAACAGGCTTCTACGGTGAAATAAATGGGAAAGAAGATCTTCGCCTATCAGGTTTGCTGTGGGAGAAAAATCCAAGGAAAGGGTTCCGCCTTCAGATAGATACTCTGAAAAACTCATGGCGGCAATGCCACTTAACCCATAGTTGGTAAATAATATTTCCCCCTCCTCTGCTATTACGGCAGGGGTGGGATGACTGTTGGAGCGAAGTAGAGAAATAAGAACTTTTGCCCTAATTCCTGTTAGGCTTTTGGTTAACGAAGTATCTGTGATTAAAGGGGAAAGGGCGGGAAGGGGAGAGATTAAATGATGGCCAAAACTGGTAAGCAAGGAGTAACAGCTTCCGTTGCTGCCTAATTTTTCATTGGCTTTTCCTCCACCTGCAACAATAACTTTGTGGCTAAAGTGTTTTTGATGATGCTGGTCTTGTAAGGTAAAGCCGTTTACTTCTTTCTTAATGGAAGAAATTGCTGTGTTTATAAGAAGGCGGACCTGATGCTTTTCTAATGATAAACGCAATACATCTAATACAGAACTTCCATGACCAGAGGCTGGATAAACCCTTCCTCCTTCTTCTTGACGCATTACAAGGCCTAATGAAGTAAAAAATGCTGTTACTTCTTTTGGGGATACTTTAGAAAGCAGAGCTTGAGCAAAGGAATTATCTCCCCGGTAAAGGGCAGAGTGTATATTTAAAAGATTGCAACGGCCATTTCCTGTAGCCAGAAGTTTTTTACCCACCCTATCTAACCTTTCAGCAAGGGTAACGTCATAACCTTTTTGGCTGGCTATAATAGCTGCTACGATTCCAGAAGCGCCGCCGCCTACAACAAATACTTTTTTTCCTGTCATTTAAAATCCTCCTCTTAGACCTATTCATTATACACAAATAAAGGACAAAAAAGAAAGGCTTTGGTTTTAAACTGCCCCATGATACAATAAAAACAAGGAGGAGAGTTATGTTTAAGATTAATAATATTCCTTTTCCTTTACAAGGAAGCCAAGAAGAATTATTCAACCATATTGCTGGAAAAAGTGGAATTCCCTTTGGAGGATTTACTTATTTTAAAATATTAAAAAAAAGCACAGATGCAAGGGATAAGGGAAAAATTCATTTTGTCTATAGTGTAGGTTTTGAAGTGGAAGAAAAATACCAACAGAAAGCCTTGAAAATTGCAGAAAAAGTAGAAGAAAAACTGGAAATACTTCATCAAACCCACATCAAGGCTTCAAAAACACCTGTGGTTGTAGGAATGGGACCTGCAGGTATTTTTGCTACCTATGCCCTTTGTTTAAGCGGAAATCCGCCAATTGTTTTAGAACGGGGCAAAGAAGTAATGGATAGAGTGGAGGATGTGAACCATTTTTTTGAAAAGGGAATACTAAACAGCAAAAGTAATGTTCAATTTGGCGAAGGAGGAGCAGGAACTTTTTCTGATGGAAAATTGACCACAGGGATTAAAAGTCCTTTTTCTAAAAAAGTGTTGGAACTCTTTGTAGAATGTGGCGCACCTGAAGAAATTCTCTATTTACAAAAACCTCATATCGGCACTGATGTTTTGCGAAAAGTAGTGATAAACATTCGTAAAAAGTTACAAGATTTAGGAACAACCATTTATTTTGAAAGCCAAGTAATTGATATGGTTATTGAAAAAGACCATGTTAAAGAAATCGTGTGGATAGATAAAAAAGGGGAAGAGCACCATCACTTTAGTGATAATGTGTTTTTAGCCATAGGGCACAGTGCAAGGGACACTTATCGTATGTTACATCAACAAGGGATTGAAATGGAACAAAAGCCCTTTGCGATAGGAGCTAGAATTGAACATCCTCAAAAACTGATTAATGAGGCTCAGTATGGAAAAAAATATGCAACTAATTCTTTTTTAGGTGCTGCTGAATACAAACTGCATACTGCCACAAAGGATGGACGAGGAATATATACTTTTTGTATGTGCCCAGGAGGACAAGTAATTCCTTCGGCCAGTAGCAAAAATACTGTAGTAACAAATGGGATGAGCCTTCATTCCCGAGAACAAATTAATGCAAATGCAGCATTGCTAGTTGGTATTAGACCGGAAGATTTTAAAAGTGATCACCCTTTGGCAGGAATAGATTTTCAAGAAAAATTTGAAAAGAAAGCTTTTACGTTAGGAGAAGAAACTTATTATGCACCGGTTCAAAGAGTAGAAGATTTTTTATTGAACAAAGCAAGCCGTCAAGTAGGTGAAGTGTTTCCAAGTTATCAACTAGGGGTTATTCCTTCAAATTTGGCAGATTGTTTGCCAGATTATGTAGTGGAAAATATGAGACAGGGAATTATTCAATTTGATAGAAAACTAAGAGGGTTTGCCTTTTCGGGTGCTATATTAACCGGAGTCGAAACTCGTTCATCTGCTCCGGTTCGAATTTTAAGAAATAGTGAGTATGAAGCTAATATTAAAGGGATTTATCCTATAGGCGAAGGAGCGGGATATGCAGGAGGAATTATGAGCGCGGCAGTAGATGGCTATAAAGTAGCCCAAGCAATATTTACAAAAAGGGAGTAGAGGATGAAGACTGTTTTATTTGATATGGATGGACTTATTTTTGATACTGAGCGATTAGGAATAGAGCTATCTTTAAAGCTGGCAAAAAAGAATCATATTTTGTTAACAGAAGAGGCTTGTTTATCTGTAATAGGAACAGATGAAAAGACCACTGAAAAAATGCTGAAGGGTTTATTTACTGGGGAATATACTTATTGGGATTTATACGAAGAGAGAGAAATTCTTGTTAAAGAATATATGAGTGAAAACAAAATACCCATGAAAAAAGGGGTTAGAAGCTTACTGGAAAAAATGAAAAAAGCCGAAATACCTATGGGTTTAGTCACCTCATCTTATTTAAACACTGTGAAAAGATACTTAGATCAAGGGGAGATTACAGAATATTTTGATCAAATTACTACAGGGGATGAGGTGGAAGAAAGCAAACCAAATCCGGAAATTTATTTATTGGCAGCAAAAAAAATGGAAACATCCCCCTCAAATTGTATTGTGCTGGAAGATTCCTACAATGGCTTAATAGCAGGGAAAAAAGCAGGTATGACAACGGTTATGATTCCTGACTTAAAGCCCTTTACTCAGGAGATTTCTCCTTATGTAGATGCCTGTTTTTCATCACTAAAAGAGGGAGAGGAATATATTATTAAAAATGCCACTGGAAAGGAAGAAAAACAATGAAAAGAGCCTATGAAAGATTTTTAAATTATGTACAAATTAATACCAACAGCAATGAGGAAAGCAATACCCATCCTTCTAGCCCTAATCAACTGGTTTTAGGCAATCAATTGGTAGAAGAATTATTACTTATGGGGGTAAGTAATGCCCACATGGATGGAAAAGGCTATGTATATGGAAAAATTCCCGGAAAAAATTGGGAAGAGGAAAAAGGAATTGGTTTTGTAGCCCATATGGATACTTCTCCTTCAGTAGCAGGAGGGCCTGTAAGGCCAAGAATCATTAATAATTACCAAGGGGGAGATATTCCTCTTAATGAAGAAGTGGCGATTAGAGAAAAAGAAAATCTTTTTTTGCAAAACTTGCTAGGAGAAGATTTAATTGTAACGGACGGAAATACTTTGCTAGGGGCAGATAATAAGGCCGGTATTGCAGAAATTATGACTTTATGTGAAAAAATACTTCAGGGAGAATTAGAAAAACACCCACCAATTTCCATTGCCTTTACCCCTGATGAAGAGATTGGACAAGGGGCAGATTTTTTTGATGTAAAAAAATTTGGAGCAAATTATGCTTATACTGTAGATGGGGGAGCCTTAGGAGAAGTAGAATGGGAGAACTTTAATGCAGCCAGTGCTATAGTAGAAGTATTTGGTGTAAATATACATCCGGGGTCTGCAAAAGATCGAATGAAAAATGCTAATATGATTGCAATCAATTTTGCAAGTTATTTGCCTGCTCACCTGCGCCCGGAACATACCCAAGGGTATGAAGGTTTTTACCATCTTGGAGAAATGACAGGAAATGAAGAAAAAGCAAAGCTGGAGTATATTATTCGAGAACATAATAAAGAAAAATTTAAAGGCTTAAAAAAGCGAATGGTAGATTTGGAAGACTTGTTTAATAAAGAACATGGCAAAGGCACTGTAAAAGTAACTTTGACAGACAGTTATTATAATATGCGAGAAGTAGTAGAAAACTATATGGAAATTATTGAAAAAGCCAAGGAAGCGATGAGAACTCTTGGGATTATGCCTATTGAAACCCCTATTCGTGGGGGAACAGATGGGGCAAGGCTTTCTTTTATGGGACTTCCTTGTCCAAATCTATCAACGGGAGGTTATAATTTTCATAGTAAACAGGAGTGCATTTCCATTCAAAGCATGGATAAAATGGTAGAGGTGTTGTATGAAATTGTAAAAATTGGATAAAAGAAAAGGCAACGGGAGGCAATGGGAAACCATTGCTCAGATCGTCAAAGAACCCTTGCTTTTAATCATGTAAAGCAAGGGTTCTTTGGTA
>CAZEIB010000183.1:0-4865 GCA_964511785.1 uncultured Oscillospiraceae bacterium | reverse complement strand
ATAGCACAAATCGTGTCAGCAAAAGGAGGGAAAAAAATGGAAAAAGGAAATACCTGGCGTTTTGAAGGTTACGATTGGGGAAAGGAAAAACCAAAAAAACCTTGGTGGGTAAAGGAGATAACTTGGTGGTGCCAAGGAGAAAAAGAGGGGAAAGAAGGAAGGGAAGGAAGGGAAGAAAGAACTCCTCCTTGGGAAAAGGGTTTTTTAGGGGAAGAAGAGTAGAAAAAAAGAAAAAGGAAAAAAGAGAAAAAAGGCCGAGGAAAGGGGATAAAGAGAAATGGATAAAGAGATAAAGAGATAAAGAGAAATGGAAGGCACAACTCCCCATTTCAAAGGGATATGGGGGTATAGAATAGTGATTGCTTTCTTTTAAAGAAAAAACCCAACAGGGACAGGAAAGAAAACGGATGAAGGGAAAAATTTACCACAAACAAAGAGATATTTTGCTAATAATACCATTAACTAACCACTAAAATATAAAAAAATACTAAAATTAGAAAAAATTATCCACAAAACTCTAAAAAATGGGGAAAACATTAAAAGAAGAAAGAAGAAAGAAGAAAGAAGAAAGAAGAAAGAAGAAAGAAGAAAGAAGAAAGGAGAAAAGAATGAAACCCTGGGAATTGTTATACCACTTTTACAGGTTGGGTAAAAGCAAGCATTTCACCTTGGAAGAACAGGCCATGTACAGCCAGTTGGTGTGGCTGGCTTGGGAAAGCGGAAAATGGAATGGACTGCAAGTAACCAACAACCGTATGAAAGATTTTATTGGTAAAAAAGATGATAGGGCCATTGAAAAACCTCGTAACAGCCTGATACAGTTGGGGCTTATTAAGTACAGTAAAGGGAAAAAAGGATCTCCTTCCAAATATACCCTCCTTCCTGTGGCCCCACTTTTTGTTTCAGCGGGGGAGGATGAAAACACAGAAGAAAAAGGGGCAGGAAGAAGGGAAGGAAAATATACTGTAAAAACACCACCACAAGTTGCAGCCCAAGCTGTAACCAAACCTGTAGCCCATATAAAGAAAAGAGAAAGAAAAGGAGAAGAAAAACCCCTTCACCCCTTGTATTTGAAAAACCTTTCTGTTTGTAAACCTTCCCCTGATGAAAAAAAGCTGAAGGAGGTGGCGGCCTTTTTTAGCCAATGTAAAGGAAGCAAAGGAACGCCCTTTGATGAAAAAAAGATGAAAGAATGGCTTGAAAAAGGAATTTCAAAAGAAACCCTCTTTTATGCCTTTGAAGAAAGCGCTCTAAGAGACAGGTTTCATTGGGGGTATATTAACCAAGTTATTGAAAATAAAGAAGCAATCCAACATAAAGGAGGGGAAAACCATGAATTTACAAGAATTGCTCAAAGTGGTACGAGAGCAAGGGGAGGAGGGAATTCAAAAGATGAATCCTTTTACCCCCTTACCACCACCCGTTTATAATCAAGAGGAAAAAGGCTGTGAAAAATGTGAGGGAGGGTGGATTTTTGTAGGAAGAAATCAGGTAAGGCCCTGTAGCTGTATGGAAGCAAAAAAAGCACAAAAGGCCCTTGAAAAAAGTGGCTTAAGCAAAGTAGTGAACAGCCTAACCTTTACCACCTTTATTCCTAAGGAGCCTTGGCAGCAAACCATGAAAACCTTGGGAGAAAAATATGTGAAGGATATATTAAAAGGTGGAAACCCTTGGTTTTTTATAGGAGGGCAGGTAGGCAGTGGCAAAACCCATATTTGCAGCGCCATTTGCGGGGAATTGTTAAAGGCAAACTTTCCGGTGAGGTACATGGTTTGGCCAAGTGAAGCGGGAAAAATGAAGGGAGCGGCCTTAGATTATGAGAAAAAAAGCGAACTGATGTACCCCTTTTTACATACAGAGGTATTGTATATAGATGATTTTTTTAAAACAGCTAACCGAGGGCAGGCCCCCCAAGCCACCGAGGCAGATGTAAAGCTGGCTTTTGAACTGTTAAATTATCGCTATAACGTGCAATTACCTACATTAATTAGTTGCGAGTGGCCTTTAGAAGCCTTGTTTGCCATAGATGAAGGAACCATTAGCCGTATTTATGAGCAAAGTAGAGGATATAGGTTAACCATTGATAAAGACCTTAAAAAAAACTACCGATTGAAGCATAAGTAAAAAAAGAAAAAAGCATTTTGATAAGGAAAAATGACGTATGAAAATAAAACCCTTCAAAAAAAGGATAAAGAGAAAAAGAATAGACAAAAAAAGAGGAAAGAGAATGAAAAAAATAAAACCCAAAGAACTTCGCCAAGGGGGAATAGTGAAAATAGTTAAACAAGGAATTCCTTTTTACTATACCTTCCCTCCTTCTGAAGAGGACATTGCCCAAGGGATAGAGGAAATTTTAGAAGAATACAAAGGAAACACTTCTTCAATTGAAAAGGTAACAGTAGCTCTTTTTACCCAAGGGGAAATCGAAAAAGTGCGCTATGTGGTAAGCCATGAAAAGTTTCATCGAATTAGACGAATTACCGGCTATTTGGTTGGCGGGCTTCATCGTTTTAACAGGGCTAAGGAAAAAGAAGAAGGAGAACGGGTAAAACATTGGACCTGATAAAACAGAAAGCAAAAAAAAGTAAAAAGAAGTAAAAAGATAAGAAAAAAACCTTTAAAGGAGGGAATAAATGAATACTTACTGGAACGGACAGGTGATTTGCCCCTACTTTTTACGGGAGGGTGGGAGCCGTTTAACCTGCGAATGGAAGGGAAGAGAAGAGATTACCCAAAAATTTACAAGCAAAAAAGAATTGGAAGAATATTTAATTACCTACTGCTCTAAAGAAAAATACCACCAGTGCAGTTTGTGTTTAATAAACCATCATTTCTATCAACAAAAAGAAGAGAAGGAAGAAGAAATACGGATAAAAAACCGATTGGAAGAGTTAAAAAGAAGCAGGGAAAATAGGGAGCAATAGAAAAAGAGGGGTAGAAAAAAGTAAAGAAGTTGGAGAAAGAGGAATAGTGAGTATAAAAACAGGCCTTGAAAGCCTGTTTTTTGTTGAAAATAGAGTGGTTAAATAAATTATAAAAGAAAATAAAAGCCGGATGAAGGGTTTAATCTTTTTCTACAGTAAAAACCTCTTCAATGGTTACGTTAAAGGCCTTTGCAATGTTCCAGGCCAAAACCAAAGAGGGGTTATATTTTCCCTTTTCCAAGTTGCCAATGGTTTCTCGGCGAACCCCAACCAAACGGGCTAAATCTTCTTGGGACATATGGTATTTTCCCCTATATTCTTTCATTTTATTTTTAATCATGACAGGCATACTTTCCTTCTTTTCGTTCTAAAACAATAAGGGAAAAGGTAAAAAGAAAAACAGCAAAAACAAAGCTTAAAGCAAAGGCTGTGGGTACTGCTTTGCCACTAGGAAGTGTATAGGAAAAAATAAACAGAAAAGGGACAAGGGATAAAAGTTCAAACATCAGGGCCAAAGTGGCGGATTTTTGAACATGGCTTAGAAAAAGTTCATCGGGAATAATAAAAAAGTACCGAAGGTAATAAAGAAAGCCTAAAAACCCCAACAGCCCTTTATTGTTTGTGGTAAATCCTAAAATAGCAATGAGGGATAATAGGGAGAGAAAACCTACATAGTTTATTTTTTTCATCAGAACAACCTCCTTGAAATGTGATGTATTTCGCTCTTTACAAGAAGGATATATCATAAAAAACACCTTGTCAACTTTTTTCTTTAAAAAAAGAGAACAGGCTTTGTGCTTTTAATAATTTGTTAGGGTGAATGGTTAAAAGGTTTCGTCAAAGCTGTTCCCTAGAAAATCTCCCTAAAAAAGGGGAGAAATGGGGCAGGCAATCAGGAAGAATAAAGGAGAGGCAAAGAAGCCGTAAAAATTATAAAAACCAAGGGAAAAGAAAGGAAGAAAACCATGAGTAAGGGAATGACTGAAAAAGAGTTAAGAAAATTGTACCAACTGCAAAAAATGAACAGGCAACTGGATGAGGAGTGGAAAAGCCTACCTAAGGAAGAACGAAAATTTATAGGCAGCAGCCAACCTGTAGCTAGCAGGCGAACAACGGTGGCAAAAAAGGCAGAACAACAGCGGATTGAAAAAGCGGTAGGAGGATTGCTCAACAGTACAAAGGGCACAACCAATAAAGGTTCTACTGCTAAAAGCCCTACTTTTAACGGCAAAAATAGTAATGGAAAAAACCCTACCTCAAAAGGAAGCACAGGGCAGCAAAAGAAGGGGAACTATGGGGGCACTTCTTCTAATGAGGTGGAAAAGGTAAACAATCCTTCTTATGAAAAGGAGTATTTCACAGAAAATAGGGAAAAGCCCTATTTTAATCAAGAACAGGGAAAAAGGAATCTAAAGGAAAAAACCTTTTACCAAGGGGAAGGGAAAAGAGAAAATGCTCAAAAAAACCCTTTTTACGATTTTGAAACTGGAAGAAGCCTTTCGAATACCTCCTATGCCTCCTACGGAAGGGGTGGGAAAAGGAGTTACGAAGGCTCTTCTTCCATCTCTTCGGACCAACAAAAACTTTTGAACCTGCAAAGGGAAGAAGAGTGGCAGAATTTGCCTAGAGAAGAGAGGATGTTTGGAGGGAAAGAGGAGAAAAACCGGATTCTTCCCCAAAAAAGAGAAGAGGCTTCCTCATCTCCCTTATATCCGCAATTTTCCCAAGGAGGGGAAAGGGGAGAAAGAATATATGAAGGGGAAATAGAGAAAAATGCCCCAAGGGGGGAAAATCAAAGGAGTGGAGAAAGAGTTAGCAATTCTTCTTCCATAAGCCCAAATCAAGAAGAAAAAATAAAAGCCGAAATAAAGGAAACTTGGAGAAACTTGCCTAGAGAAGAGCGTATGTTTGGAGGGAAAGAGGAAAAAGAATGGAGATTTC
>CAZEIB010000182.1:0-4890 GCA_964511785.1 uncultured Oscillospiraceae bacterium | reverse complement strand
GGCATGATTTCAGATAAAATTAACCCCAAAAAATTTATTGTTTCAGGCTTACTGCTATCGGCTGTTTGCAATTTGCTTTTTGCCATAGCCGGCAACTATGGAACGATGTTTATTGCTTGGAGCATAAACGGTATTGCCCAGTCTATGCTTTGGACCCCTATTGTTACCTTAATTTCTCAAGAGTTTGACGAGGGACAGCGCAATAAAGTGGCCTTTGGCTTATCTATGAGCTTAATTGCAGGGCATTTATTGGCTTGGGGTTTTTCTACGGTGCTGGCTATGAAAGTAGGCTGGCAGTTTTCTTTTATTATTCCTGCTATATTAGTTAGCTTTGGGGCTGTGGGGTTTTTATTGCTGATGAAAAATGCTCAAGAACATCAAGGAGAAAAAACCCTGAAAGGCAGGGAAATGGTGAAGGAAAGCCTTTCTACCAAACAACTTCTTATTTCTACAGGCTTATTGCCTCTACTTGTGGTTTGTATTTTCAGCGGCTTTATACGGGACGGGGTTATCAACTGGGGCCCCAGCATTTTAAGCGAGTATTTTAACCAAGGAGAAGGAATGACCCAGTGGGTTACTGTACTGATCATTCCTCTATTTAACTTAATAGGTATTTTGGTAGGCAGAAAAATCTTTTATAAAGTAGAGGGAAATGCCAGAAAAACCATGGTGTTTTTCTGGGGCGCAGGGGTTCTGTTTACCTTTGCCCTCTTTGGTGTAGAGCGAATGGGCTTGGTTATTGCCATGGCCATTTTATTAGGGGTAAATTGTGCTGTGGTTTATGGCATTAACCCTTTAATGACCACCATGGTGCCTATGGAATATGTTTCTTTTGGTAAAGTAGGTATGGTAGCGGGGCTTATTGACAGTTTTATTTATATCGGTTCCGCCTTATCAGGAGTGTTGGCAAGTGTAATACAGGTATCTTTCGGCTGGGGAGGGGTATTCCTATCTTGGGTAGGAGTAGCTATAGGGGCTTTTGTTTTAAGCTTTTTATCCAGCAAAATGTATGCTGTTTTTAAAAAACATCATCTGTCATAAAAAAGATTTACTAAAACCTACTGAATGAATTCTTTCATTCAGTAGGTTTTATTTTTGCTAGCAATCAATAAAATCCATAAAAGTAGGGACGAAAACAACCAATAGTTCAAAAATCCTCCTTTCTTTCCAACAACTGGGCTGTTGTAGGGGAAAGCCTTCCTTGATACAATAAAACCAAGGAAGGCTTCTTGTGAAAGTAAAAAAGAGCACAATGATAGTAATTTGGAAGGGATAAGAGGAAGAAGGAATAAAGATGGAAATTAACAAAGTGATTAAAAAACAAAGAACTCGCTTGGGCTTAACCCAAGAAAAGGTGGCAAGGGCATTGGGGGTATCATCTAGTGCCGTTTACAAATGGGAAAAAGGCAGTTCTTATCCGGATATTACCCTCCTGGCCCCCTTGGCAAGGCTTCTTCAAATAGATGTGAACAGCCTTTTGCATTTTGAGGAAAGATTAACAGCTAAAGAAATTGGGAAATTTGCCAACAGCCTTGGCCAATTAACCATGGAAAAAGGGATAGAGGAAGGTTTTTTATGGGCTCAAGATAAAATAAAGGAATATCCTACAGATGACCTGCTGATTTATACAGCAGCAACCTTACTACAGGGTACCTTGTTATTACAAGGGGAAAAAACCGACAAAAAATACCAGGAATATCAAAACATCATTGAACAGTGGTTGATAAAAACCTCAAACAGTAGTGAAATAGATGTAAAAGAGCAAAGCCAAAAAAGCTTAATCTATTATTATATCAATCAAAACAACCTTCCAAAAGCCAAGGAGTTATTGGCCGAGGTTCACGAATCTCAAATTAACAAAAAAGAAATACAGGCAAAAATTTACCTGAAAGAAGAAAAATATGGTGAAAGCCAAAAAGTGCTAGAAGAACAGATTTTAAAAAAAGGCATGGAAGTTTATCAAGCCCTTAGTTTGCTAATAACCCTTGCCCTGAAGGAAAAAGATGTGAACAGGGCAAAGGCCTTAAACGAAAAACTGATGGCTGTAGTAAAAACCTTTGACCAGTGGCACTATAATAATTTTGTAGGAACCTTGAAAATTGCTATAGAAGAAAAAAACAAAGAAGAAACCCTTTATATATTGGATGAAATTTTGCTGGCAACCCAAAAACCTTGGAATATAGGTGAAAGCGTGCTGTACCAAAAAATGGAAACAAAACCGTTCAATAAAGAAAGTCTCAGGGAATTTACTCATCAACTCATCGCTTCTTTAGAAGAAGATGAAACTTTAAATTTTATAAAAGATGAAGAAGCATGGGCGGATTTGATTCAGAAACATCAATAAAAAACATAGAAAGCAATAAAACCTCTTTATAATTAATTTCACTATATTTCATGAAGGGTTGCGAAGGTTTCAAAAGGGCGATCGCAAAGCCCTTTTGGGAATACAAGTTTGAAAGAGAGCACAATTTGAAAAACCAGTTAGATGGTTCGCTGGGAAACAACTTGCATTTTAGTGGGTGAAAGAAGGAAAGCTCATTGGATGAGATTCATTGTAATGTGCAGCTTAAACCTTTTACTTTTTGTTTTGCCAAAAAGAAGACAAAGCCTCACTTACAGATAAAAAAGGGGCAATGTCCTCGCTAGAAGTTGCGATTCCTCCAGACTCCTAAACGCTTTTAGATTTGATTTGGAAAATGTGAATTTTTTGTAACGAAAAGGTTTCGGGGGAAGAAATTAAAAGAAACATACGTTATAATAAGTGAGTGGAAAACCAGAGGAATTATGAGCTTTGGTAATCCATTAAAAGAAACAAATGAGATTTGCAAAAAAGCAAACAGAAAGAAAAGAAAAAATAAATGGGAAAAACGAAGGAGGAAAACCAATGAAAAAGATGATGAGTTTGCTACTGGTAAGCACCCTTGTTTTTACAACAGGAGCCTTGGCTCAAGGGGATACAACCCAAACCTTAACAGGCAGAATTTCTCAAGTAGAGGAACAAAGCTTTTTAATAGAAGATGATATTTGGGGAGAAGTAAAGGTAAACACTAGTGAAGAAACGGTTTTTGAAGGGAAAGAAGTACCGGAAGAAGAAGATTTTGTCACCGTGGTTTTTAATGGAATAATGGCCACTTCTATGCCCCCCCAAGTGTCGGCTCAAAAAGTGCGCTGCGAAATGTTGGAAGGAAAAGTAACCGCCATTTCGGAAGATGGAAAAAACATTATGATTGAAAATAAAGATCAGGGATCTTTTATTGTATTTTTGCCTGAAGAGGCTATTCAAATCCCTGCCATTGGTAGCTTTGTGGTACTGTACTTTTCAGGGGCTATGACCATGTCCCTACCTCCCCAAATACACGCCCAATTGATTAACAGTTTTGCTGAGGTAACAGGTACAGTGGAAGAAGTAACGGAAGATTATATTTTGATAAAACAGGACGATGGGCAGGAATTAAGGGTGAATACCCATAAAGATCATACTAAAGGTACTTTGGAAGTGGCAAAAGGGGATGAGATACAAGTTTTACACGATGGTAGAATGTTAAGGTCCATTCCTGCTCAAGTATTTGGCCAAAGAATAATGAAAATAGAAAAAGAAATAGAATAATAAGAATTAAAAAAATTTAGAAAAAGGCTGTTAATCACAGCTTTTTTCTTTACAAAAAAACTTTTTGAAAAACTTTGTAAAAAACGTTGACAAGAAAAGAAAGATGACTTATACTAACAACAGTTAGCCAAGGCTAACCAAAATCATTCCTTGCACACTTTCTTCTTTAAAATACTTTCTCTGTTGCACACCGGAGAGGGACTAATTAAAAGAAAGGGAATGAAAACTTATTAAAAGTACCTCCTACTTTTAATAAAAAGAGAACCTTACCTCCTTTTCATGGAAAAAATTCCAAAATGGAAAAAATTCCAAACATGCACAAAAAAAGGATTGTTGCCATCACTAGCACAGGTGATGGCAATTTTCTTTTTGCCTTTAAACAAGGAACTACCCATGGTATGATAGAAAAAAGGAGGATTATACTATGGAAAAAATAATCAAAGCTTTAAGTGGCCGGGGCTTTACCCCTCAATACTGCCAAACCGTAAAAGAGGCGGAAGCCTTTATTCTTGAAAACATCGCTCTTACAGACAGGGTAGGGGTAGGAGGAAGTACCACCGTTACCCAAATGGGGCTAAGAGAAACCTTACGTGGAAGGGGAAACCAAGTGTTTTTTCACAGTGAAGTGGGTCAAGAGGAGCGCCTTGGGTTATTTCAAGAAATTATGGGGGCTCAGGCTTACTTGTGTTCTGTCAATGCTTTAACCACCGATGGAAGGCTTTGGATGATTGACGGAACGGGAAATCGTGTATCGGCAGTATGTTACGGGCCTCAAAAGGTATTTTTTATTTGCGGTAAAAATAAAATAGTTGAAGGGGGAGAGGAAGAGGCAAGGCTTAGAATGAAAGCTAATTCCAACCCTTTAAACTGTAAACGCCTAAACTTGCCCACCCCTTGTGCCAAACAGGGGAAATGCCCTTATCCTATTGGGGTATATGGACCCCATTGTATTTGTAATTTCACTATGGAAATTGGAAAAAATCCTAAGGACCGAACCTTTTATGTGTTGGTGATTGAGGAAGAAATCGGTTACTAAAAAAAGGCCTTTAAGTTTTACTTAAAGGCCTTTTAAAATGCTTAAATGAATTTGATTCTTTCTGATTATTAAAAATTTCTATAAGGGGGTAAAAAATTAGGAAAGTAAAATCTGCTCGTGAAAAAGAATTTTGGCCACGGCCAAAGAAAGTCCGTCTTCCATTTTATTGCACATACAGTTCCACTGTAAAGGTAAGGGACTTTGATGGTGGTTGTCCCAATCTTCTTTATCTAAAGTAAATAAATAA
>CAZEIB010000181.1:0-4932 GCA_964511785.1 uncultured Oscillospiraceae bacterium | reverse complement strand
ACTTGAAAAGCCCTTTAATAAAGAGCAGCTGCTGATTATTGGTGGAGGGGTTATCGGGGTAGAGTTTGCTTTTTTCTATACAGCTTTAGGCAAACAAGTAACCATCATCGAAGGGGAAAATCGCCTTCTCCCTCAGCTAGATAAAGAAATCGGTCAAAACACCGCTATGATATTAAAGCGTAGTGGGGTAAAAATTTATACTAATACCTTTGCTAAAGAAATTATTCCAAAGGGGGAAGGCGCTACTTGCACCTTTACCTTTAAAGACAAAGAAGAAGCCATTGAAGTGGATCAAATTCTTCTGGCAGTGGGACGCAAAGGAAACACCCAAGGGTTGTTTTTAAAAGACGAGGTTTCACCCGCCATGGAAAGAGGGTATATACAGGTAAACAGCCAAAGCCAAAGCTCCCTTCCTTGGCTTTACGCTGTTGGAGACGTTACAGGAGGGATTCAACTGGCACATAAAGCCAGCGCTCAGGCTATTGCCTGTGTAGAAGAAGCCTTAGGAAAAGAAGTGGAAACCAATCAGCTGGTGGTTCCCGGCTGTGTATACACGAAACCTGAAATTGCTACTGTAGGCTTAACCCAAGAAGAGGCAGCCCAAGAGGGGATAGATACCTACCTTGGAAAGTATGTCATGAGCGGTAACGGAAGAACTTTGATTGAAATGGGAGATAGGGGTTTTATTAAACTGGTTTTTGATAAACAAAGCGATGCTCTTTTAGGGGCTCATTTAATGTGCGAAAGGGCAACGGATATGATTAATGAATTAACCCTTTCCATTGTACAGGGGCTAACAAGGGAAGAACTTTTATCTGCTATACGCCCTCACCCTACTTTTAGTGAAGGAATTACAGAAGCCCTTCAGGCGGCTGTAGGTAAATCCATTCACAGTGCCCCTGCCAGAAAAAAATAAAACCCATGAACAAGCAACACAAACAAGCAAAATGAAAATTATTGGGAAATAGAAAAATTAAAATAAACGAAATAATAAAATGAAACATGTGAAATCAAAGGAGGAAAAACCGTGGAAAAAATCATTCAAAGCCCTGTATTAATGGCTTTAATTGGTACCGGTTTTACATTTTTAATGACTGCCCTAGGTTCGGCAACAGTATTTTTCTTCAAGGGAGAAATGAATCCTAAAATTCAAAAAGCCTTTTTAGGGTTTGCTTCAGGGGTAATGATTGCCGCCTCTGTATGGTCTTTATTACTTCCTTCTATCGAATCTACTGAAGCGGCAGGGAAAATTGCCTGGATTCCTGCAGCAGGAGGCTTTCTTTTAGGGGCAGCTTTCTTATTTTTGTTAGATTTGGTATTGCCCCACCTTCATGCCGATGGAAAATTGGAAGGCCCTAAGTCTTCTTTAAAAAGAACCACCCTCCTTGTATCGGCAGTAACCTTACATAATGTACCTGAAGGGATGGCAGTAGGCTTAGCTTTTGCTATGGCCGCGCAAAGCGGTGGTGGTCTTGGGGCTTATTCAGGCGCTTTGGCCTTGGCCCTTGGTATGGGAATACAAAACTTCCCTGAAGGGGCGGCTATTTCTCTTCCTTTAAGGCAAGAGGGAATGAGCCGAATGAAGGCTTTTGTTTATGGGGCCTTATCGGGGATTGTAGAGCCCATATTCGGGGTAACAGCAGTACTTGTTGCTTCCCAAATTGATCCTTTAATGCCTTGGTTACTGGCCTTTGCAGCAGGCGCCATGATTTACGTGGTGGTAGAAGAACTGATTCCTCTGGCTAACGAAGGAGACGAACACAGTAATGTTGGTACTTTAGGGGTTATTGCGGGCTTTGTAATTATGATGATATTAGATGTGGCCTTAGGGTAAAAGAGCCCTTAAAAAGAAATAGAAAATTAAAAGCAAAGGATGAACAGAATTCTTTGCTTTTTTCTTTGCAAAGTAGAAGGAACTTTCTTCTAAATAAAAGTTTAACAAGTGGCTTTTTATGAAAAAAGTAGCTATACTGTAAATTAAAGAGATACAGAAATATAAAAGCCAATAAAAAACTCATGTAAAGAAACTGTAAAATAAAGTAGCGTTAGAGATAAAGATAAGGAAGTGAACTAATTGAATACTTGGTGGAAAGAACGGGTGGTTTATCAAATTTACCCAAGAAGCTTTCAAGATTCTAATGGAGACGGAATAGGAGATATACCGGGAATTATTAGCCGTTTAGAGGAATTAAAAACCTTAGGGATAGGGATTATTTGGTTATCCCCTATATACCAATCTCCCGATGCGGACAATGGTTATGATATTAGCGATTATAAGGCTGTTGACCCGAAGTTTGGCACCATGGAAGACATGGAAAAACTTTTTTTAGAGGCGGAGAAACGAGATATTAAAATTATTATGGATTTGGTGGTCAACCATACCTCAGACGAGCATCCATGGTTTCAAAAAAGCCGGGAAAAAGACAGCCCTTATAGAGACTATTATATTTGGAAACCGGGAAAAGCCGGTGGGAAGCCGCCCAACAACTGGACAGGATTTTTTATGGGAGATACTTGGGAATATGATGAAAAAAGTGGAGAATATTACCTTCATTTATTTGATAAAAAACAGCCGGATTTGAACTTTAAAAACCCAAAAGTAATTGAAGAAGTAAAAGATATTTTACGCTTTTGGCTTGATAAAGGAGCGGCAGGTTTTAGATGCGATGTCATTAATATTCTCTATAAAACCACCTTAGAAGATGGAAAGAAAAGCCTTATTGTTCAAGGACTGGAACATTATAAATCTCAAGAAGGGAACCATGAAATACTGCGAAACCTTCGAAAAGAAGTTTTAGATCAATACGATTGTTTTACCGTAGGGGAAACGGTGATGGTTGACGTAGAGGAGGCCAGAGAACTTTGTGAACCGGAGCGAAAAGAACTGGACATGGTGTTTTATTTTGACCACTTGGAAGTGGATAGACGAGTTGCCCGTTACATACCTAAAAAGTTTAAAGCCCAAAAACTATTGGAAGTTATCACCAAATGGCAAAAAGGCTTAACATGGAATGCTTTATATTGGGAATGCCATGATCAGCCCCGTATTGTTTCCCATTATGGAAATGACAGCACCTATTGGGAAGAAAGTGCCAAACTACTGGCAACCATGCTTTTTACCTTAAAAGGAACCCCCTTTATGTACCAAGGACAGGAAATTGGGATGACCAATTTTGATTTTACCGATATAAGCCAAGTAAATGATGTGGAAACCCATAACATTAACCGTATGGCAAAAAAATTTGGCTTACCTAAAAAATTGCGGTGGAGATGGCTTAAAATTTCCTCAAGAGACAATGCCAGAACCCCTATGCAGTGGTCAAAGGAAAAAGGAGCAGGCTTTACAACAGGCACCCCTTGGCTTGGAATTAACCGAAACCATACTTTTATTAATGTTGAAGACCAGCAAAAGCGGAAAGATTCAATTTTACACTATTATCAGAAAATGATTGAACTACGTAAAAACAGTGAAACACTAAAATATGGAAGTTTTGAACCCCTGATAGGGAAAAACCCTGTTATTGCCTATCAACGAATAGGAGAGGAAGAAGTTTACACGATTTTATTAAATTTTTCAAATCAAAAGCAAAAAGTTTTTTTACAAAAGCCCAATGAAGATTTTGGAGAAGTGATTTTAACCAATACTCCAACAAAAACCTATGAAGGCACTTTAATCCCTTGGGAGGCAGTAGTACTAAAAAAGGTTTTATAGCAATAAATAAAACTTTAATCAAACTTTGTAAAGGAGGGAAAGTATTGATTGATGAGCAAGAAAAGGTATTTAAACTTACTACAAAGGATAGCAGCTACTGGTTTAGAATAACCCCTTATGGCCATGTGGAACACATTTATTATGGGGCTAAACTTCCAATAGAGCAGGATATTGCTCCTTTAACTTTAAAGCGTACAGCCATGCTGGGAAGCAGCATTGCCTATAGCGAGGAAGATTTGACCTACTCCCTTGATAAAATATGTTTAGAGTGGTCAGGAGTTGGCAAGGGAGATTATCGCAGTTCCCCTTGTGAAATTAAAATGCCCGATGGCAGCTTTACGACAGATTTTATTTATCAAAGTCATGAAACAATCAAAGGTTTTATACCAAGCGAAACGTTACCTACAGCCTATGGGGAAGAAGAGGAGGTAGAAACCTTAATCATTACTTTAATGGACGAAAGTAATCAGGTGGAAATCAAACTATATTACAGTGTTTATGAAAAAACTAATGTCATTACCCGTAGAATCCTTATGACAAACCATCACTCAAAACCTTTATCCATTAAAAAACTGCTAAGTTTATCTGTAGATATACCAAATGACAACTATCATATGGTTACTTTTAATGGGGGATGGATTAAAGAAGGACATAAACAAAGGCAAAAAATTGGTTACGGGCAATACGTTAATGCCTCTACCACAGGGGATAGTAGTAACCGCCATAACCCCGGGTTTTTGATAGCACAAGAGAGGGCTAGTGAAAACCAAGGGAAGGTATACGGCTTTAACTTAATTTACAGCGGCAACCATTATGGTGGGGTGGAACTTAGCAACCACGACCTTTTACGTGTGCAAATAGGGATAAATCCTTACTGCTTTGAGTGGGAGTTAAAGCAAGGTGAAAGTTTTGAAACCCCCGAAGGGGTGATGAGCTTTTCTTCTAAAGGTTTTAACGGTCTCTCACAAAATTTTCATAACTTTGTGAACCAACATATTGTGACAAGTAAGTGGAAAAATAAGGAAAGACCAGTGCTGATAAATAACTGGGAAGCTTATTTTTTTGACTTTACCCGGGGAAAACTATTAAACTTAGCCAAAAGAGCACAAAAACTGGGTGTAGAATTATTTGTGCTGGATGATGGCTGGTTTGGAAAAAGAAACAATGATCCCCCCCCCCCCCCCCCCCCCCCCCCCCCCCCCCCCCCCCCCCCCCCCCCC
>CAZEIB010000180.1:0-4998 GCA_964511785.1 uncultured Oscillospiraceae bacterium | reverse complement strand
CTAATTTTTTGAGAAAGAACTCGCCAATATCCGTCATATTTTTTATCAAAATCTGGATCAAATTCATTTAATTTTTCATATAGAACATTGGAAATAACTCCATTTGATTTTTTTAATTCAAACACAAATGATTTACCAACGTATTGTGAACCAAAACTATAATGATTCCCTACAATTCCTCCTCCAGAAGTATTTTTTGGAAAAACTCTTGATATATCTGATTCTATAAGTTTCTTTTGTAAAAAAATCCGAGTGTCTTTTTTCGAGGAGAGCTTATTAGGATTATAAATCATTTCAATTATATCTAATATGCTAGACTTTCCAATGTTATTTTTCCCAATGATAATATTTATTTTTCTAATTTCTTCAATCTCAACACTCGAGAAACATTTATAGTTTTCGAAGCATATTTTTTCTATATCCATACTTATACTTCCCTTCGTTTTTTACATATATTGTACCATATTGTGTTTATGATATTTTGATTTCTTAATGAATTACTTACTCATAGTTATTACATTGTAATATAAAAGTCTCTAAATAAAAAAGCCCTATTAAAAGGGCTAAAAGTGACTAGACTTCCAAAAATTATTCCCACTCTGCTACCCAAATTTAATAACGTTTCTTTAAAACGGCAAATACAGGATATTTTAGCCCTGCTTTTCTCTGTATTTTCATCATTATCAGTTTTTGAAAACTTTTTGACATCATTTTGACATCACTATTTACATATTTTATATTTCTAATTGACATGAAAGCATACTGATTTTGTGTTAGAAATCATTAGGACTTTCAAACTCGCAATCGCTGAAACGACCATTTCTAATTTTTTCTTTTAATTCAATTTCTTTAGATAATTTCTTTAATTCTATTAAGGTTCTCGAGCATTCAGATGATATATTAATAAAGCCTGCAATATTACACAAGTCAATAAAAACTGTTAGCTTATTTATTTGATCTTTCAAATCAGATTCAACATGTACAGCAATACCATGCTGAATTTCTTCTTCATCATACTGGAGTACTCGAGTTCTAAGCATTGAACCAGTAAAACCATTTAGTATCTCTTTATTGTCGTTTAAAAGAATCAAGCCTTCTTCATTGGTTTTTGTACAATTTTCTTTTATCGTAATATAGAATATTTTTCCAATTATACGGTTAAAATAATTTTCATTATGAAATTCTGTTCCATGTTGATAAATAAATAAAATGTCATTTACCGTAGCTTTATTATAATTTGGATACGACGTAATGTAGTCAAGAATAAGTTTTTTCTTCACATTAGTTTTTGACTCAACATACAAATTTATAAATAAATCTGGATTCTTACAATAAGTAGTACCCAAACTATACAGTTTCATCCTAAATCTATAATTCATGAGATGAGTTAGTATAAACTCCTCAATCACTCTTTTTTTATCAATTGTAATATTTTCGTAAACTTTACGTTGCATTTTCCCCAGTCTAGCGTATTCACCATTAAATTCGGGATCAATCAAATAAAGAGATACTAAAAGATACTCATAAGATTGAATTGATATAATTCCAGTAACAATAAAATTATATGTGATCACTTTAATAACCATCGTATAATTCTCGTGTAGAAACATTCTTTCTATCACATATTCTTGATCAACCAATTTAACACTCCAGTGACGATTAAAGCTTTTCCAGTAATTTGCTTCGACCTTTTCAGAGATATTAAAGTTTTCATCAAAATAGTGCGTGTAAAAAGCATCACTAATTAGGCTTGAATAATCTAATTTCAACAACACAGTTAATACTTCTTGTTCATTTTCTAAAAAAGAAAAAACTTCTTGGTAATAATAATATTCATTCAAAAGTTCAGAGGTAAAATATTCTAAAGAGTCTTTTCTAATTTCATCATTACATATATATTTATCAGTCGCAAGGTAGTAACACATTTCATTAAATTTTTCTCTATGAATTGATCCAAAGTTCATAACTTCTATATAATGCAGCAAAAGATCTTTGTCTGCTACGTACTTTATTTTCTCGATAATTTCTCCAATTGAATCTTTACTAAACAATGATTCAACGAAGTTTATTCTTTTAAGTTGTAAAGAATATAGTTCATTATTATCATTACGAATGTTTGCTTGTCGTTCTATGAACATTCTGTTATATTCACTTAAATTTCTTTGCCAAGAATTTTCAGGGTAATAAAGATCCTTATAAAAAGGATTGTTTTGTTCTTTCATTTTCATTTTAAATCACTCCCTTATTCTACAAATGCTTGCATACTTAGCATGCCAATTATGTAAAAAAATATAATAAGTTCTCATTCCTTTACAACAAAACACTAACTGCGAGGAAGTCGTAGAAAATGTCTACGAGTTGATAACAATTATTTCTAATTTCAAGCCATTGCTAACTTATACTATCGGTACCTCAATATCCTCTAGATACTCGGGAGGGTAGAGTCCTTGGGGACCTTTTTTAATCCAAAGAGAGCGATATATAATCTTATTACTTTTTTCGGCATTATCAGTACAATTTCCAAAAATTAATAAAAATTCATCCTCTATACGCATTTGTGAAATCTCTTCTTGTTTTTTAAATAACTCAAAGTACTGATCAATGTAATTATTAAATTCTTCTTCATCATTTGTTGGTTTTAAATATGATATAGATACTCGTAAAGGGCAGTTTATCTGTAATAACTGCCTAATTTCATGAAAACTTGAACGATAATCATTTTCGTGTTCAATTGATAAAAGTAAATTCCACAGTTTATTATTTTTTTTACTTAACCCGAGTTTTTTTAGCAAATTATTATCTAGATATTCAGTTTCATCAAAAAAAGTTGCATCAATATCTAAATGTTCAAATCTCTTTAAAGTATTCGCTTTTATTTCACTATAATTATTACAATATAAATTCAAAGTTTCTCTGCTATCACCTTTAAAGTGAAACTGTAAATTATCTTCCATCTTAAAAAATGTACGTTCCATAAATTTTGTCCATGAATGTTGCTTTCCTTTCCCATTATTGTCACCTCTATACACTTTTAATAAATCTTTTTCTTCTCCCGATACCTCTATTAAAGATTTTTCGAATATTTCCATAAATAGTGCGGAATCAATCTTGTATTTTTTTATCATTGTCATATACCTCCTAAAGTCATTGTATCATTATTTTTCTTTTTGGTGATACTTCATTAAAATTCATTCCAGATAATCAATATAATATTTTCTTAATTCATCAATTACAAATTTAAACAACTTTTCCATAAAAACATAAATTTACTCACGCTTCTTAATCAAGAAATATTACTTCTTACTTGCTAATGTAAAAAGTAGTCATCTATATCTTTCGTAGTATATAATATATCCTCTTCATCAATACCTACCAACTCTGCCAACTGTATTGATGTCATAAACTGTAATTCAACATTCACATTAACACTTAATAAATAATCCTGTATATCATTTATTTGATTGTATTTTTCAATTAGCTTCTTATAACTAACTAAATAAGTTTCATTGAGATTATCTACGTAATCTTCTATGTTAGATTTGTACTTTTTCAATAAATTTAGTTCGTAATCATTTAGAATACCTGTACCTATATTCAGCGCAGTTGTCGCAACTATAGATCCGATAACTGAACCCAAGATTGGAATTGGAATAACTGTTTGACCAATAGCTGCCCCAAATGCTGAAGCCGCTGAATCAATACTGGCAAACATAACAAGATTCATAAATTCTTCAGTATCTATCTCATCATTTCTAAATAATTCTGACGCATTATATATTCCTGAAGTAGCAGAAACTAAGGCACTTGCAGCCGGAGCAGGAAGTCCTACAAAGTTTGTTAGACTATAAATACTAGCTGATGTTGCCGCCCCTTTAGTGGCGCCTTTTGCACTAACGAGACCACATTCTACCCATTCTTCTTGGTTAAACTCCCAAATGTTACGGCCTTCTTTTTGTTTCTTGAATATGAACAAACCAAATTCCAGACTCGATTGTACTAATCCTCCTATTGCTGCCACCTTAGCAGCTTCAGTAAATGAAGGAGCTGCCTGTAAAGAAGCCTCTCTTTTCTTATTTTCATATTTCTCTTTACTCTCTTTAATATTTTCTTTACTTGTATCTTTTATATTCGTTTTTTGAGCATCGAGAGTTTTATGAATCGTCTCTCTTTGTACTTCACTATAATCTAACTCCGAAGCCAACATCCACTCTTTATAAGTTTGCCCCCTAAACTTACTTTCATCATTAACTGCTTTTCTTATCGACTCTGTTTTACCGCTACTTAGTATTTGACCATTAAATTCAACATATCGATCACCTTGCATGATTTTGTCAATAGTATCCACCTGATCTTTAGAGAACATCATTTTCATGTCTCTGTAAGATTCAGATTGTCTTATCGCCACAAAAAAATCTTGATAAAACTTCATTTGAACTGGTTCTTGATTAAGGATAATATCCGCTGGACCATTATCATTTAAGTGAACCGCTACCTTGTCAAGTCCTAACAAAGCTCTTTTGCTATTTTGAATACCTACTTCCGCTGATTCAGCAATAAATCCATGAATGCCTTTATCTCCACCTCGGTTGGTTTGAATATATTTTTGAATATCTACCTCGGATAAGTTGATTTCTTTTAGTGCATTTGATTCTTTCATTAAATGCTCACTTATTTCAATGTTTTGATCCTGCAATATTGCTTGTATTTTATTACTAAACGCTTCGAGACGGATAATATTAACAGTATTTATATATGATGCGATCCCCTGATTCATACTATTTTTTAAATTACTCATTAACACTAACCTCCTCATTAATTAATTTTGTTAATGCTAAAGTGGAGTTAACCAGGTGACCTGCTTGATATTTTTCTTCTATACTAAATTTAGAATAATCTGTTCCAGTTAAAAGCTCATTTGAATTTTCCACAATCCCAACCTGCTTGATTGTTGCTTTCTCAAGTACATCTACCTTATCTGATACTGGTTTAACTTTTATA
>CAZEIB010000179.1:0-5000 GCA_964511785.1 uncultured Oscillospiraceae bacterium | reverse complement strand
CTATTCTTAATCAATGAAATTTTTCATTTAATTGACCTTCCGGGCTATGGCTATGCAAAAGTAAACAAACAAGAAAAACTGCGATGGGCAGATATGATGGAAGATTATTTTGCTACGTCACAAGAATTATTACATGTATTTCATTTAGTAGATATGCGCCATGACCCTTCTAAGGAAGATGTTGAAATGAACCAATATTTGCGTACCTTTCAAGTACCTTTTACTGTGGTAACAACAAAATCAGATAAAATTAGCAAAGGGCAGTGGCAAAAGCATCTATCTCCAATTGCTAGGGAACTTTTTGTGCAACCTTGGGATATGATTCCCTTTTCCAGTACAAATGGAAATGGAAGAGAAAAAATTCTTGAAAAAATTAAAGAAATTTTGTCATAACAAGAATAAACAATGAGATTTGATTTTTCCTATTGATTTGATGAATAAACTTGTGTATAATAGCCACGCATTATTAATTGTAGCTCTTGGGAGCTAGGAGGAATGAACGTGATATTGGAAAAGTGTCCAAGGTGTGATTTAAATTACATTAAACCAGGTGAAAAGTATTGTAAAGTATGTATGCGAGAGATAAAAGGGAATAAACTTGAGGAAGAAGTGGAACTCTGCTCAGTTTGTAACGAAAATCAGGCTTTGCCTGGGAAAGATGCCTGTTTTTTCTGTCTTAAAGAAATAGAGAAAAATCCTTCTAGTAGAGAAGATGAAGACGGGGATGACAAAGAAGAAGGAAACAGCTTAGAAATCGATTCGGTAAGTTCGATGGATGAAATGATTCCTCAACTTCATGATGATATTCCAGAAAGAGAGTTTGGAGAAATTGAAAATGAGTTGTCTCTTGAAAGTGTAAGGGAAGAGGAAGATTTTTTTGATGAAGAAGAGGAAGAAGAGTTTTAGTACATATAAATAAAGGTGTAGTCTATGCCACACCTTTACTTATAAAAAACGATGAGGAGAACAATGAAAGTTTTTGCTATTGGAGATTTACATATTTCAAGCGATCAAACAAAACCAATGGATATTTTTGGAAAACATTGGGAAAATCATTATGCTAAAATTGCTTTGTCTTGGAAAAACCAAGTAAAGGAAAATGATGTTGTTCTCATCCCAGGGGATATTAGTTGGGCAATGAAGTTTGAGGACGGCATAAAAGATTTAACCCAAATTGGACAATTGCCGGGAAAAAAAGTTATGATTCGTGGAAACCACGATTATTGGTGGGGAAGTATAGGGAAATTACGAGAAAGCTTACCAAAGGGCATGTATGTAATACAAAATGATTCTCTTGAAATAAGTGAAATTTCTTTTGTTGGTACAAGAGGGTGGAACTTACCTCAAACACCAGAATTTACACAGAAAGATCAGAAAATTTTTCAACGTGAATTATTACGAATGGAAATGTCTTTAATAGATGGTAGAAAAAAGAATCCCGAAGGAAAGATGATTGCATTAATACATTATCCACCCTTAAATGAAAAAGGAGAATCTACTTTATTTACAGAACTTTTTGAAAAATATAAGGTAAATCAAGTCGTATATGGCCATCTTCATGGGCAAGCAATTAAAAATGGCTTTGTAGGTGTAAAAAATCAAGTAGAGTATTATTTGGTATCAAGCGATAGTTTGAATTTTACGTTAAAGGAGTTAGAAACCATAGAACAAAGGATTAAACTTTAAAAAATATAAATATTTTTTTCATAGATTAGTTATAAAAAAACACACAATAGTGATGAAATAAGGGAAAGTTTACTGTTAAGAGAAAAAAAACAGTAAGCTTTCTTTTTTTTACAAAAAAAAGGAGAACATACTTTCTCGTAATCTTTAATAAAGTTACGAAAAGATTACGAGAATTAAAAGAAAAAAATATTTTAAGGTTGACGATAGGACGAAAGTGGTGCATAATGGATTTAAGTTCCAAAAAGTGGTGTAAAGTGGAGGGGGAAGAGCTGTGCGTGAGTCAAATAAGCATAATGAATCGTTAAATAACGATAAAAGTACAGCTGTAGATACTTTCGCAAATGAAGAAAAATATATTAATCCCCTTTTCTTAGGAAGTTATGCCCATGGAATTGACGGAAAAGGAAGAATTATTATTCCGGCAAACTATCGTGGGGGGTTAGGAGATGTTTTTGTTATATGCCCTACACGGAACATGGACGCCATAGCTTTATATCCCCAAGAATCTTGGAGAGAAGTTGCACTTTTTTTAGAGAAAATACGCACAAGCCCCAGTGGATCCAAACTAAATATGCAAAACTATTTAAATCAATTTGCCAAATATGTATTTCTTAATATGGAAAGTGATGCTCAAGGTAGAGTGTTAATACCGGCAAAAATGAGAAAGCGTTTCTTAGGAGATAGTAGAGATTTGGAAATAAGTGGCGCATTTGATCATATCCGCATTGTAACAAGTGAGGATGCAGACAAAGCTGATGCCACCTTTGATGAAAACAGAATGGCAACTATGGACGATATTGCGGAGTTGTTAAGCAATATTTAACCATTATTGACACCCGTGGTAAAATAGAAAGGAGTTAAAGAAATTGTCAAGAGTAAGAAGAACTCACGTGTACACAGGGAAATATGCCCTTGTAGGAGCAAATGTACAAAGTAGCAGAATGTCCGTACGCACCCATGTTCAACTACCCTTTGGTGATTTAGACTCCTTATCAAGACCTATTCCGCCAGAGAAAATGGTTGTACGAAACAGAAGAATTCAATCTAGATTGGCAGCAGAAGAAATTGAAAAAAACAGCCCGCAACTTAGAGCACAGGTTGCCAATCGTAAAGCAGGGAGTTTATCAAGGAAAGTAGCTTGGAGTGTCATCCTAGTAGTTACGTTCTTTTTTAGCATTTTACTGGTAATGCAGTATAATACTCTTGTGCAAAAACAAAGCGTGCTAACTACTTTGCGGGCTCAAATTGAAACACAAAGCGTAACCAATCAAGGCTTGGAACAAGCCTTGTTGGAAGCCGCTGATGAAGTGAAGGTGCGTTACGTAGCAGTGCAAAACTTAGGAATGGTTGCACCCAGTGGAATTCCAGCTATTGAATTAACCGTGCCTGACACCTATATAAGTAATACACAAAATGAAGCCGTGAGCGTTCCGGAAACACCAAAGTTTTTTTCCACTTTGTTTGCTTTCTTGGATTAGAATTCTTTTGGCTGGGAATTTGGGGAGGAATTCTACAGTGAAACTGCAAGATATTTTAAATGATACAAAGAACCTAATTAAAATTTATGGCGAGACGAGTGTAGTTATTGACCACTTAAATGCAAACAGCCAACAAGAGGTTAAAAACAACCTCTTTTTTTGCATTACAGGTTTAAGAAGCGACGGCCATGATTTTGCTGAAGAAGCTGTAAAAAATGGGGCAGTGGCTTTAGTAGTGGAAAAACACCTTCCTCATATTCAATGCCCACAAGTATTGGTAGAGAACACAAGAATTGCAATGAGTTATATGGCAGCCGCTTTTTTTGGTTATCCTCATAAAAAAATGAAATTAGTGGGTATAACGGGTACAAAAGGAAAAACGACTACAAGTTATTTATTAAAAGCTGTATTGGAAGAAGCGGGGTACCACTGTGGTTTAATTGGTACAAATGGAAATATAATAGGTAAAAAGATGTTAAAGGGAACCCTTACTACCCCAGATCCAATTGAATTACATGAAGTATTATACAAAATGGCCCAAGAACAAGTGGAAATTGTAATTATGGAAATTTCTGCCCATGCACTAGATATGCATAGGTTAGAAGGACTTGTTTTTGAAGCCGGGTGTTATACCAATTTATCTCAAGATCACTTAGATTATTTCCATTCAATGGATGCCTATTTTCGTGCAAAGAAAAAGTTTTTTACTAAGGGAATGGTTAAAAATGCTTCTTTTAATATAGACGATGAGAGAACGAAAGAACTGTTAAAAGATACTGACTATCCTCATATGACTTATGGTATCTGTGTTCCGGCAGACTTATTTGCAAGAGAAATTGAAATCAGTGAAAGCGGTGTTTCCTTTCAGGTGAAACTTCATGATGCCCAAAGCATTTCAATCCGCTTGGCTTTACCGGGAATGTTTAATGTATATAATGCTCTTGCCGCGGCTTCTTTGGCTATGATTCTTGGGGTAAGTAGTGAAGAGATAAAAAAAGGGTTAGGGCAGGTTACGGTTGTTCCGGGACGTATAGAAATGCTTGAAATAGATACCCCCTTTAAAGTAATTTTAGATTATTCACATTCACCTGATGCGTTAACAAACATTCTTTGTACAGTAAAAGAATTTGCAAAAAACAGAGTTGTTGTAGTATTTGGCTGCGGAGGGGATAGGGATCAAGGAAAACGTCCTATCATGGGGGAAATTGCAGGAAATTTAGCGGATTATACGATTTTAACCAGTGACAATCCTCGTACAGAAGATCCCATGGAAATTTTAAAAGCCATTGAACGGGGCATGAAAAAAACGGCCGGGAAATATGAAATTATTGAAAATAGAAAAGAAGCAATCAGCCATAGCCTTGATCTTGCTGAAGAGGGAGATGTCATTATTTTAGCAGGGAAAGGGCATGAAACCTATCAAGAAATTATGGGAATAAAAAAACCTTTTGATGAAAAGGCCATTGTATTTGAATTAATTGAAGAGAAAAAAGACTTAAGCAAGGAGAAATAAAAGTGATCAAATTTATTGGCGCCTTCCTCACGGGGCTTCTTATTTCTTTTTTTCTAGCTCCTAAAGCTATTCCCTTACTAAACAAGATGAAAGTAGGACAGCCGATTTATGAATTAGGGCCTAAAAGTCATTTAAAAAAACAAGGAACAGCAACAATGGGAGGAATAATTTTTGCATTGGCAAGTATTCTCTCCCTGTTTATATTTCGCGGCGGACCTTGGCAAGGAAGCAAGGATTTTTTATGGCCGATTTTGTTTATCTCTTTAGGAAATATGGCTGTTGGATTTGCAGATGATTTTTTAAAAACTGCTAGAAAAAACAGC
>CAZEIB010000178.1:0-5080 GCA_964511785.1 uncultured Oscillospiraceae bacterium | reverse complement strand
ACATTGAAAACTTCATATACGGTGTTACAGGTACAGTTTTTTGTATGGTGTAGCGACATTTGAGGCGGCGCGATAACAGCTATTTGGCTAGAGCGATAAACGTATCTCAATCACCTTACTGTGGCAAGTAAGGCGCGATGAAACCATACTTAGATAATGAGACTTCTTCACAGCCTCCCACCAGACTAGAGGAGGAGACCCTGTGGTATTCGTTGCTTTGGAAAGGACGGTACTTATGGGGCTATGTTGCAGATTCGCCATCTGCAGCCTGTAACACTCCCTGCTCTTAGGAGCTTGCCGGGGATTTGAGAATACGGCAAATAAAAAACCAGAAAAGAACAGATTTTTTATGATAAAAGTTGGTTTTTCTTAAAGTTACCTAAAATCATACATTTATGAAAAAGATAAGGCAAGAAATGGGGGATGCCAATCTTTGTTTTATTGACTGCCTGATTCTATGAAGTTTCTCCATCCCATAAAAAAACCAAAGAAACATTTACAGAACTATGATGGAAAATATAAAAGCAAATTGAACAAATCCACATGATTGCTGTGTGAAAGTAGCTCCTATAAAATGAAAGCATCATTATAGAAGCGATATGTTTTATAGGTCAGTTCGATTGCTTTGAAAGGAGGTTATCACAATCGAACAGGAAAAAGAAAGAACCATGGTTAAGAAAACCTATACCGTACAGGAAATCATGGAGATACTCTCCATAGGCAGGTCAAAAGCCTACGAACTGTGCCATTCCGGTTTCTTTAAAGCACTGAAAATAGGCCGTGTGATTCGAATTAACAAAGCTTCTTTTGATGATTGGTTTAACAAAAGCAATGAATAAAGGGAGGATATAGAGATAGCGTCAATAAGGCAAAGAGGAAAAGAGTCCTATGCAGTCATATTTCAAAATGGTGAAGGAAAAGCACGGAAACAAGAATGGGAGTCGGGCTATACAAAAGCTGAAGCCATAGCACGAAAAGCCCAAATCGAACTTGAAGAAGAGCGAGGCATTAAGGTTCACACATTAAACCGTAACCACTGCAGTCCCATGAAAGTGAACTCAAGAGAATTTGAGGATGAAAAGGTTGAGGAGACCTATAACAACCGAAGTGAGGGAGAGGAATCCCCAATGATGCTGAAACCTTTCATGGAAAAGTTTCAGGAAATATATGGGAGAAAGAAATGGGGATCTTCCTATTATACCAGCGTTCAGAATATGCTAAATAACTACATCTATGAATATTGGCAAAGTGTTCCCATTAAAGAGATTACGGTTCAAATGGTGGATGAGTATTATACCTGGCTTCTTACCAAATGCAAACCTTCAACCAAGAGCTACCGTCAAAAGCATTCTTCTTTTGTATCTCCAAGTATGATTAAAGACATCCATAAGCTGTTACGTTGCGCCTTTAACCAAGGGAAAAAGTGGGGAGATATTCCCAAGAATCCTTTTCTTGATGCAACACTGCCCGATTACAAAAGCAAAGAACGACCGGCTCTTACCCCAAATGAAATTGTAGAGGTACTGGAATATACGGATCGTCCTGAGAACTATGATTTATATGTCATCCATTGTGCCATGAATTTGGCTTTTGCAGGATCCATGCGTGGTGGAGAAATAGGTGCCTTACAATGGGAAGATATTGTAGATGAAGAAAGACGAATCCTATATATCCATAAATCCATTGGCAGGGTAGAGAGAGAAGCTTTAGCAAACACCAACAAAACAAAAGTCTACTTTACCTTTCCCAACTACAATCCCCATGGCAAGTCCATTATCGTTTTAAAAAACACCAAAGAAGATGGCGGTAGCGATCGGAACTGTTATTTACCTGCTTCCGTTTACGAGAAGCTATTAAGATTAAAAGAAATGCAAAGGCTTGTGAAAGAGGAAATAGGAGAGGATATTTATGGAAATTTCGCCCTAATCATCTGCCAGGAAAATGGTAAGCCCATTATGACAGAACACCTAAACAAGAAATTTCAGCAGGTATTAAATGAAATGGGCATCAAGCCAAAAAAAGGTGAGGGTCAATATGTGTTTCATAGTATTCGCTCTACAGCAACCACCTATAAACTAAGGGTATCCGGTGGAGATATTAAAGCGGTACAAGGGGAAAATGGACAAAAGGATCCTAAGATGGTCACTCATCAATATGCAAGAATTATTGACGAAGACAGAATACGTTTAGCTGAGGTCATGGACAAGGATTTCTACAGAAAAGAAGAGGGAAAACAAGAGGAAGCCAAAATGATCCAAACAGCAAGAGAGAACCCTGAACTGTTCAGACAGTTTATGGCCTTCATGTCTTCTGAGTTTGCGAAGAAAACCCCTTAAACACCAACAAAAAAGGAGGTGCCATAATAAGAAGTAAGAAGAGCTGCCATAAAAATCCAGCATTTTAGTCGGATGGTTGAAATGAAGACAGAAAAGAGAAAAAAGGAGGGAAAAATGGTTCTCTAGCAAATAGAAAAGAGAATTATTCTCACCTGAAATGAGAGGAAATTCAGGAACCAAAAGACTGTCATGAGTCCTTAAAATAGCTAATAATACTCAGGTGATTCGAAATTGCAAACAAAAAACCGTAGTTGCTAATAAAAAGAAAAAAGCGAAAAAAAGCTTAGCAAATAGTCAAGAAAGAAGAAGGGACGCCATAAAAATGAAAAAGACTTCTTAGCGAAATGGGAGAAATAAAAACCAAAAAAAAGACCTTTTACTAATTTGTTTTTAGTAAAAAGTTGAAACGAGAATTTCCTATATACAATCTCTTTTTAGCGATTTATGAGAGATGCAAAACTTATGAAAAATTCCTAAGAAAAATTTTGAAAAAGCCCATGGGGAGAATCCTTGATTATGAAATGGAAGCAATCTTTGTCAGAGTCGTAGGTGCTGCCGTTACACAATTCCCCAACACTTAACAGCACTCGTAATTATAAAATAAAGGCGAATACTTGTCAAGAAATATCAAGAAATCTATCGTTTTTCTCCAAAAAATGGAAGAGTCGGATGGAGGACGTTCTCCACTGAGAATCGGTAGGAGCCAGTGCTTTCTTGTTCGGTTTTGTCAGTGTAGATATAGAGTTCAAATATATTTTTAATGAGCTGAATTGATAAATCAATATACTTTGATTTTCTTAAAACATTTGAATTGTCAAATTAAGCGAGATAGTTCTAGAAAACGGGTCTGTTCTGTCATACACTCAATTGGTGTCTTGTAATCCAGTGATTTTCTCGAAATGCAGTTTCTTCGGCTAGCTACCCTTGTAACATCTTCCTGAGAAACTTTGTTAAAGTCCATTTTCTTTGGCAGGCCATCCCGTCGAAGGAGACCGTTGGAATGTTAGTTGAGTCCTCTTTGAGAAGGTGTTCCGGAATCAGCAAAGTAAATATCGATGTCGTGTTTGTTGGAGATTCGCTTTCAGCTAGAAAACTCTTTGCCACAGTCAAAGAAGTTTCTTGGAATTTTATCCAGCCAAATTGAAAGGATTGTTTCGAGGTCAGCGACTTTTTTTCCTCTGTTTTTACAGCGATGATAGACTTGGCTTTTCTCTCTACTAAGGTGATAATAGCACTTTTATGCTCTTTTATAACAATGGTATCGCCTTCCAGATGACCAAACTCTGTAGCAAAGCTTTACAGCCGTGGACGAGTGTACAAGATGGACTTTCCGAGAAATGTAAATGTACGATGAGCACAGCACTTTCAGCACCAAGGACCTCTTGATAAAACTAGCCAAATCAACCCTGTTTCCTATTCGTGAAATACAAACGGATAATGGAACAGAATTCACCAAAGCCCTGCTTGTTGTCAAAGTAAAGCATAAAACCATGTTTGAAGTGGCTTTAGAGCAAATGGATATTCTACCATCGTATCTGAATTGCTACCTCTCGCCATAACGGAAAAGTAGAGCGACAGCATCGCACCCATACCCAGCACCTCTATTCTCGCTTAAGAATGTCCAATTTAGAAGATGGCCGTAAACAGCTGGCAGTCTATCAAAAAAGAGAAATTATCATATTAGCACTTGTTTGAATTTACGATCTCTTAACGATCCTCTAGCTGATTATTTAGCTATTATGTAAGCATTCCCTTGTGGACAGTATGCCACAAGAGGCAGTTTCAGGATACCAGCACCATCCTTGTCAAGGTCGGTTGTATGTCCTGTAGAAATCTTCACATTTCCCTTGATAAGACAGACTTCTCTTTTCTTCTCCTCTGATATTAGTTCATTGTTCATAGAAAAAGCTACCTGAATGTGCATCAAGTTGCTTCATTATTAAATGTTTTTTCTATTATTTCTCTAATATTGTCAACATTTTTATATATAATTTCCCAAGCTCCTTTACAGTTTGAGCAATAAATTCTTCATTAGCACATTCTTTATGTGCTTTCTTTGATAACTTTGCCATCTCACCCTGTATCTCAAAAATTTTTTCATTCCCATATAGAGGTATTTGATATCTAGGATTGATTGGAAAAGATCGACTATCTGATGACATTTTTACGAATTCATTTACTACATTAGAATTTATTATCGCACATATATAATGGGCTTCATCTAAAGAAATATATTCTCCATCAGGCCTTTGTGAAATTGTAACGGCATGATTTTGGAAAACAGGTCTTTTGTACTCGCCCCATGGAGTCTTTATTTTGCTTATCACTGTGCCTACATTCTTTGTATTGTCTCTAAATGCTACAAAATGAGGTGCAAAAGAGTATTCGCCTACTCGCGCTAGCGAGTAATACGGAATATCTTCACCGTTAATTAATTTCTTACTATAAGCACTTTGATTTTCAAACAATCCTTTAGATTCATTAAAAAACCTAAATATTTTTGGTGATTCTTTCCTTAAATTAAGCTCATTTATTGCCACTTGAGTACTTACGTTTTTATCATATACAAATGGTACTAGAAATTCACTTGTAACTTTAAATGGTTCTATATCTTTTCCTTTTATCAAAGGATGGAGATATTTATTTTCAAAATAGTATCTTCTTTGAGGTACTTTGAACTTAGAACCTTTGGAGTGGTATAAAAATAATAGAGTCCCGAAACGTATAAAAGAGGTAAAATAGAA
>CAZEIB010000177.1:0-5121 GCA_964511785.1 uncultured Oscillospiraceae bacterium | reverse complement strand
TACAAAAACAGCCCCTACATTGGCATCTAAAATTCTCCCCACGTAAGATGCTCCCCGCACCTGAGACATTAAGGATTTTTCATTTTCAGATAAAGGAAGAGCCTCTACACCTTCAAGGCCTGCAGGTAAATTGGGATTTAATAACCTTAAAAATTTCTCTCCCGATAAACTTTCTGTCAGTTCTACCTCTAAAACTTCTCTTTCACCCCAAACACCAACAGATAAAGGAGCCGCAAAAGACATGATAATATGAGGATTGTAACCTTTAGAATAGGCTAAAGGTAATTCACTTCTTCTAAAAGCCCGCTGCATGGTACGCATTAAGTCTAAGTGCCCTACGTGACGAAGGTTTTCTTCTTTTTTAAATACCAACATCATGCGCATTGTTACAGGCCCCCTTCCACCGCTGTATACCACAGCCAATACAACCTTCTCTACAGTCTATGGTTGTTTCTTCTTTTAAAGCTTTTTCTCTTTCTTTCCACAAAAAGCTTTTGGTAACTCCTGCATCTACAAAATCCCAAGGAAGTATTTCTTCTTTGGTTCTTTCTCTATTAGCATAAAAGGCAGGCTCTATTCCTTCTGCTTTAAAGGCTTCCATCCAAGCATCATATTTAAAATGCTCATCCCAGCCATCAAAGCGGCAGCCTAAAATCCAAGCTCTATATAATACTTTTGCTAAATTTCTATCTCCTCTTGCAAAACAGGCTTCTAGAACACTTAAGTACGATTCATGCCAGTTAAAGGTAACCCCTCGTATTTTTAAAGCTTTACGCAAAAATTGCTGTTTTTCCTGTATTTCTTCTAAGGTGTCTTGTCTATCCCATTGAAAGGGAGTAAAGGCTTTTGGAATAAAACTTGAAGCGGAACAGGTAATCCTCAAGCCTCTGGCTCGTTTTTCTTTAGGAATGCTATAATACACATCCACTACTTTTTGGGCCAAATCTGCAATTCCTTGAAGGTCTTCAAAGTTTTCTGTAGGAAGACCAATCATAAAATATAGCTTTATATTGTTCCATCCACCTTCAAAGGCTTCTGTGGCTCGATTGATTAAATCTTCTTCCTGTACCCCTTTGTTAATCACGTCCCTAAGCCTTTGGCTCCCTGCCTCCGGGGCAAAGGTAAGGTTGGATTTTCGTACTTTTTGAGTTTCATTTAAAGAGTCTTGAATATTACTGTCAATTCTAAGAGAAGGTAAAGAGATTGATACCCTTTTTTCTTCAAAGGTTTTCATTAATTCCTTAGTTAGTTCACTTAAACAAGTATAATCTCCGCTGGATAAACTGGATAAGGACATTTCCTCATAGCCTGTGCTCTTTTCAAGGTGTTCTGCCAATTCCACCAATTCTTCCACACTACGTTCTCGAATGGGCCTGTAGAGCATACCTGCTTGGCAAAAACGACAGCCTTTGGTACAGCCCCGCATAATTTCAAGCATAATTCTATCGTGTATAATTTCTGTATAAGGTACAGGAATTTTATCAGGATAATCTTGGTTGTGAAGCTTGGTTACCAAAGCTTTTTTAACCCTTTTAGGAGCATTTTCATCTATAGGTTCAAAAGAAGCAATGGTTCCGTTTTCATGGTAAGTTACTTCATAAAAATCAGGAACATACACGCCTTCAAGTAATGCAAGGTTTTGAAGTACTTCCTTTCGAGAAAGGTTTTCTTCTTTTCCCTGTTTAATCACTTTCATTACTTGTACAATAACTTCTTCTCCGTCTCCTATCATAAAAGCATCAATAAAAGCATGTAAAGGTTCCGGGTTAAAGGCACAAGGCCCTCCTGCCACAACAATCGGGTCTTTTTCTCCTCTTTCTTTATTAAAAAGAGGAATTTTCCCTAAAGAAAGCATTTCCAATATATTGGTATAGCTCATTTCATATTGCAAGGTAAAACCAACTACATCAAATTCGTACAATCCCTTTCGGCTTTCTAAGGAAAATAAAGGAACCTGGCTTTTTTCCATTTCTTCCAGCATATCTACCCAAGGTAAAATAACCCTTTCACACAGCGCCCAAGGTAAACGATTTACAATGTGATAGAGTATTTTCATTCCAAGGTGAGACATGGCAATTTCATAGGTATCGGGAAAACAAAAGGCAAAACGCACTTGGGTATTTTCCCAAGGTTTTATAATGGTGTTCATTTCCCCACCCCCATAGCGGGCAGGTCTTTCTACTTTATCTAATAATTGATCAATTTTATCTTTTAACAAAGGGTTTCCTCCTGTACAAAAGTCTACATTTAAATGTAACATGAAGAAGGGAAATAATCAACTTTATCAAGGCTTTTGCTATCAAAAATAAAGGCTTTTAAAATCAACAAAAGCCCTTCATTTTTTTGAAAGGCTTCTGTCTTTTTTTATCCCGCTTTATTTAAAGAAAATATTTCTTTTATTCATTTTCCAATGGATTTTTCCACCCTATGGCCAATCCAATCCATCCCTTTTCTCTTTGCCAAGAGATATTTTTAAACCCTATGGCTTCTAAGGTAATCAGCATTTCCTGTTTCGTTAAGCAACCGGAAAACTCTCTCTCTTCTTTTCCCTCAATGTATTTCATCACTCCGTGAATTCCTTTAGGGTAGCTAGGGGCTACAAGAACAAACTGTCCTCCATCTCTTAAAACCCTAAAAACTTCTTTTAAAATTTTCTCAGGATGCTCCATATTTACTAAGGTGGTGTTACACATTACCACATCAAAGCTATTATCTTTCCAAGGAATCTCTTCGGGCTGAGCATACATTACTTGTACATTGCCTATGTTTCCCCGTACTTGCCTAAATTGCTCTACGGAAGAGGTCATTGCAAATATTTCACAATTCATCCGCTGAGAAAAATATTGAAGTACTCCGCCATTACCACAAGACATATCTAAAATACGATCTCCCGGATCTACTTGAACCCAATTGATAAGGGTTTTCATTATAGGAGATAGTTTTAAAGGTTTTTGAGGTTGCATATTTGAAACAATTTCTTTATGATTTATTTTTGAAAGCAAGTGAATCCCCCCTACAACAACTAGTTGTAATAGGATTATATTATATATTTAATTTTTTTGCAACATTTATTTAATATTTGCTCTAGTTTATTTCTTTTTTAATATATTCATCAGATGCTTTCCCATAGAAAAACCATTGGGCCAAAGCAAACAATCCTATTAAAATGCCCACAACAATGAACGAGATATGCTTTATATCCATCTCCATTTGAAATAACGTATACATTAGATACCCCAAGGCAAATAAAAGAACCAAGTTTATCATCATTTGTAAAAAAGCATTTTTACTTTGCTTAATGGCTTGGGTTTCATTTTTCCAAGTTAGTTTTGGTGATAGGGCATCTATACTAACTGCTATAGTGGATAACGTGTAGTGAATAAATAGTGCAAGTAAAGTAGCTGCCCCAATAGCACTTGTTTTATTTGGAAAAGCTATAATAAACATTATTGCCGTAATAAAGCTAGGCAATGCAACAAGTGAAAAAGCAAACCATAATTTGCCTGTTAATTGTTTTTTCCCTTTTACAGGAAAAAGTTTATGGTAATCATGAAACTTTCCTTCTCTTGAAACTACTGTGGCTCCGGCAGTGTTTACCAATCCTGTAAATACTAATATTCCTGCAACTCCCCACACAAAAACAATGTTTGGCATTTCAGTGATAAGGTTTTTTATTAGCACCGATAACTGCCCTGTTTCTTCCGAAAATCCGGTAAAAAGCATCAGCCCAATTAACAAGGGAAATAAAATCACCCCAGAAAATCCGTTTAGTACATAGGCTGGGGTTCTAAGCATTTGCTTCCATTCGTTTAGAAAAATTGCAACCCCTGGTTTTTTTTGTTTATAAATTCCATCTCTAATCTTTTTCCCTTTTTTTCCTGCCCCTTCTCCAATAGCCATAATCTTTTTTTGATAATTTTTACCAAAAAGTAAAATAACCGCTAAAACGCTTCCCAGGCTCGTTACTATAAAATATCCACCTTGTAGCCATTTCCCTTGAAGAAAAAGTGTAGCCCATAAAGCGGGAGGAAACCAGCCTACCACTTTTTGCAATAGAGCCTGCTTATCCATAAGCAATTTTCCCAAGGCAACCATGTCCATCTCTTGGTTTTGCTTTCCTGTTAAAAACATTGGCCCTATTACAACAAAAATAATAAAAGCAAAACTTATCAATGTTAGCCAGCGTTCCTTATTTTTTACTTTGCTTACCGCTGTTGAAAGGAGCCCTGCCACCACTGTGGATAAAGCAATGGGAATCATTGGTAATAACAAGGTAAGAAGGCCTGTAATCAGATAAAACCAATAGGGCTGGTTGGTACAAACCCCATAGGTAATGCTACAGGGTAAAAAAAGCAAAATAGAAATACCTGTATAAGCAATGACATTGCTAATTATTTTTGCTGTAAAAACACTCAGCGAGCTAACAGGAAGTGCTGCCATTGTTTCTTTATCTTTTGCTAAAAAAAGGCTTATTCCTCTAAAAAATCCAAAAAAGACAATAAAAACCATGGTGACTAAAATAAATACACCCAGCAAAATACTTTCCAGATTAAATTTTACAAAACTGTCAATCACCGTTATTTCTAAGTAAAGAACACTCCATAACATTACCCCATAAGTAAGTAAAATAACAAAAGCCATTCCAAGGTTTTTGAGCAAATTCTTTTTTATATTTTCTTTACGCAGCGGAGCCAGTAATTGCATTAGTTCATATTTTGTAATAAGCTCAACCTTTCTCATCCTTCACCCTCCCCTTCTAATTGGGTTAAAGATAAAAACACTTCTTCTAAGGTTGTGCCTTTTGCTTGTAAGCGCAAGTTTTCCATGGTGCCTTTTGCTGTAAGTTTCCCTTTTGTAATAATGGCAATTTCATCACATAAATTTTCCGCCACTTCCAACACATGAGTGGAAAAAAACACCGTATTCCCTTGTTTGCAATGATTTTTCATTTCTTCTTTTAGTAAATGAGCCGCCATAGGATCTAAACCCACCATAGGTTCATCTAATACCCATAAGCGGGGCTTATGAATTAAAGCACCAATAATGGCCAGTTTTTGTTTCATGCCCCTTGAATAGCTGGATATAAAGTCATTTAGTACTTCTGTCAATTCAAAATAAGCG
>CAZEIB010000176.1:0-5141 GCA_964511785.1 uncultured Oscillospiraceae bacterium | reverse complement strand
AGGATTTTACACATCGATGGTGATAGAGATTATCTTGAAAAATGTATGAATTTTTATAAAAAGAATAGACTTAAAGCTTTTGGTGTTTATTCGACCGCTGATGAACTTGTTACTAATGTAGAAGAGAATTTGAAAAAGTATAATCCTGATATCGTATTCGGCTATACGATTAAACCAAATATTTATGGGGCTATGGCAGCTAAAAGAAACAATATTCCTTTTGTAGCAAATATTACAGGTTTAGGTTCTGACTCTTTGGGTTCTTTAGCCAATTCAATCAAATGTTCTTTCTTGGCTAATTTATCCTGATATTTTTCTTTAGCCTTATGATGCGGTGGATTATCATCGTTATTTTTTATTTTCTTACAAGAAGCAATTATTTTTCCCTCTCCAATCCTTTTCCCTAAAATTTTCAGAGAAGTATCTTTGGGAGTTTTGTTTTCATCTTTAGCATCATAAGGAACATCATTAAAGTAAGTCCATGAACAATGATGCGAAGCTAAAAGTAAATCCCACTTTAATTTATCCTCATTATTATTGCTTTTCTTTGTTGATATTTCCCAAATCTTCGCCCAGATATTATGGTCGGCATCCCCTCCTAAAAGAGCATAAGTGCAAAAATCCTTATCGCTAGAATTTGCTTTAAAACGAGCTTGAACAACAATGCTGCTGAAGTTAGCATTTTCATCAGCAGATGCCGTAACTAAGCTATCCTTAAATGGAGAATGAATAAAGAATTCAAAATCACTTTTGTTACTTCCGTTAATTTTATTTTGAATTTCTCCCGGAGTACTACTTGGTACATTCTCAAATTTATCATCTCCGTTATAACCTATCATACGGATTCTGTTTCCGGCTTTATCTTTATTTTTGTCATCATCATCCCATAATTTCCGCCGTCTTTCTGCTTCTTTTTTGAGAGCTTTAGCATCATCGTTTGTTGTGCTGTCAAACAGATGTGAAGTAACCCACATCTCGTCAATAATTATTTCGTCCTCCTTTTTATTGGAATCAGAATAGCTATCAGGATTGCCTTTATAAAAATGTTTTTTGAAACCGCGGCAATGGTCTTGGTCTGGATGTGTTAATACAAACAAATCCAAATGATAGTTCCCGCCTTTCTTTTTCAATGAATCCAACAGGTCTTTCTTTACGTCAAATATCTGATTCCCATCAGAGTCTTTCCCCGTTTCTCTAATATTTGAATCAAATAAGATGGTGGTATCGTCTTTTAATGTGATAAGCACTGTATCACCATTACATACTGGATAAAATTTAATTTTGTGATTACTCATATTTTTGTTTGTTTTTTAATATTCAACGTTGCTACATATCTTTTAGCAAAACACCAAATGCTTCATTTATATTTGTGTACGAACCATGTTCCGGTTCAAAGCACTTAGAGCGTTCTATTGCTTGGCTTAACTTATCGCTAGCACATAAATCCTGTACCTATTTCTCTTTTTCAAGGAATTGGGCTGTCTTTTCGTAGTCTTTGATATACTTTTTCAATGCAATTTCGGCAGCCTTCGCGTCTTTGAAATAACGATTTGTATGTTCGTGGTGCAATAGAAACCAATATTCAATAGAAGGTAAACTATTACAAAAAAGAAGATTCTTATTTTTTCGATACTTGTTTTGAAGTTGCTCCAGTTTTTTGCGCTCACTTTCGTTATGTGCAGAAACATCGGCATCAAATACGCATATTACAAAAATATCTCCTTGAAGCAATTCTTCTATCTTCTTTTTCATTTCAGAAATGCTGGTATTACCGAAAAACCGAGGCTTTATAGTGCAATGAAAGCCATATAACTTTTTGATATGCGAAAAATAATATTGTTCCGTTATTCCTTCCCCAACTATGTATATACCGGGTTTAGGTTCTCGTATTTTTTGCTTGCGTCCACCCATAATTTTAAATATTTGGCGTGGCTCCGAACTTGCCGTACTTGTATGCTTTTTGCAGCGAAGTAATGCGATTAATTCCCTTGAAATCGGCTAAAGAATATACTTCTGTGGAACCATTTTCTTTTTTATTGGTAAACCATATACTGTCTTTGCGCAACAAGTCATCTTCTTCCAAAAGCCCATCATAGTGAGTTGTTAAGAGTAGTTGAGACTGTCCTTTTTGTTTGAAAAAATCTTCTATAATAAACTCAACCAGTCGAGGATGTAGTGATGATTCTATTTCATCAATTGCTAAAAATGCATTTGCTTCTATCGTTTTATGAATTATTCCGGATAATCCAAATGTCCGTAAAGTCCCATTGGATTGATAATTTTTCTGTAATTTGTAAAATTCTTCTTTACCGTCTTTATTCTTCACCCGATGCTCAAACTCTGTTTTTGCTAACTTAATTGTTTTTTCGTTTCTCAATCGTTCTTTTTCATCGTTAGGAATGTCTTTCATCACTTCATTTACTAAAAAAGATATCATATCTTCGGATGCATTCTCTTTTATAATTTCGGTATTGACGTTGGAAATATTAAAATCAGCCCGACGAAGAAAATTTAAAATATATTCTTTTGTTTCTTGATTTTTTGAAATTGCATTTTCTGCATAGTTTACAAGCCCTGTATCTGGTTCTATACACGGTAAATTATAATGAGATTTTATCCATTTTACCACGGTGTCTATTTCAGGAACGGCAACATTCACTTGGTTATATGCAGCAAAAACAGAGGTGTTAATCAAGCATTTTACAGAGATTTCGTCTTTTGCGGTTTGGCTAATTTTTACTCTCTTTGGATTGAATGTAATTTCAGAGATTTCATTATTTAACACTCGGTCGAAAATCAAGGCTGGTTGTGTACCCGGGTATATATATAGTTTTTCTGAAATTACTTTTCTTTTATCTAATTCAAGAGAGTACATATATTTTACTCCTTCAATATAAAAAACCAATGAAAATTCAGATGGCTCTTTAGGTGTATTCATGTCTAATAAAAAAGGAACAATGCCAGTAGAGTTATCCTTACTTTCTGGTTTATTGAACCAAAAATGCCGAAGAAACTCAAAAGCTTCTATTAGGTTACTCTTTCCTGATGCGTTAGCCCCATATACAACAGCCAATCTTAATACACGAGTATTAGGGGCGACTTCCACAACTTGATAATCCTCAAAAGTTTTATCTTTTGTGGCCTCAAAACTGAATGTTATTTCTTCCTTGAAGGATAGGAAATTCTTTATTTTTAATTCGAGTATCATATTTCTAATTTATTTTTATTCGTGTAATGTTTCGTGTAACCTTTCAGCATAGGCAAATGCCGGAACCTTTATCCATTCTTTATTTACCAAAAACAGCCAAAATATCGAAATAATACCAAAGGCAGCCAGTAACAGCAAGTCTGTAGTATTAGGCATTTGAAAAGTTGTGAATTTTTCGGTTGCAATGAGTGAATGAATAATCAAACATCCTATAACAATAGTTAAAGCCCATGCTTTCATTCCCCACAGGTTTCTCCTGAAGCCATAATTGATATTCTCTTTAAAAAGCAAAGGATATTTGTTGGTATCCCTTGTTTTTGAAATCAAATATTTGGAGCAACTATCGTATATACAATCGGCAGCATGCAAATCTTTTTGTTCTTCTTCCGGCGATGGGATTTTAATATCCGGTATTACCTGTTCAAGTTTGGTATGGAAACGCTTTTTTGTGTGAACATCCAGATGGTCGTTAGAATGTCTTAAAATCAGGGTCGTGGGCTTTCCGCCCCAATATTCGAATAGGTCTTTCTCTTTCTTTTTGCCTTGGTCTCTTCCCACTTGAGCTAATACAAATGAAAATACACCAATACCTACAACAGATGTGAGATAATGATAATATGCCTCTATGTTTGTAACATAAAAGATGGCTAGTAAGAGACACGGCAACAAAACTATTGAACATGGGTAAACTCTTGCTTTGAGCGAGTATGTATCAAATTTCATCATATTTTTCTTCTATTTATTATTGTTTGGAAAGATATCCTAAATACCAAGCATTTAATTTGCTATCCTTAAATGTATCCGAATTATAACTTTTGGCAAAGGTTCCATTTTTAGCATACACATTCATCTTGTTATCAACAAAATCGGCAATTAGAGTTCCTGCTTGATTATTTGTTATTTTTTCTAGACCTCTACGATTCCATTCATTATATGCTAAGTGCTCACTACTGGCATTCCCGAAGAATGTTAATTTAGGTTTCATAACATCTAGGAAAGAAAAATCTATATCTCCCTTTCTTCCATGATGAGGGGCTATTAATAAATCAATATTACTTATATCTGCATAATGATTTTCTAATAAATGGTCAAATGTGCTATTGCAAGCATCTCCGCAAAATAGAACTTTAAATTTTTTATAACTATACAGTATTACATAAGAACAGTCGTTATATTCTCCACATGAGTTTGCATCAGCAACCAATGAAGGAGTCGGTGCTAAAATACTTAAGCCATTGCCTGAACGAGTATCGTCTCCTTTATTGAAATACTGTCCTTTTGCACCTGCATACAGATAGATACATTTGGGCTCAGAAGTGCTTTCCCGAATTGATTGATAGAAATCCCAGTCGTTTTCAGAATACCTGCATGGCTTGTTAAAGTCAGGTTTAGGTTTATTATTCTTAGTATCCCAAAAATTAATAGGACTAAAGGTTTCAAAAAAATTCTGAATCCCATCCATGTGGTCCATATCCGGATGAGAGAGGATAAATCTGAATATTGAATTTACTCCAAACTTTTGAAGATATTCAATGGGATTCTCTGGAGAAGCGGCCTGATTAAAATTTCCTCTGACCATATTGGGTCTTGTAGAAAACATCTCCGTAGCGGCATCTTGGGCTTTTAGAAGACTTTCTGCTTTTGCTAAACAAACATCAATGACGGTATTAGCTCCATTGGCATGTTTAATCCAGGTACAATCTCCATTTCCTACGTTTAAAAAGTGAACTTGCGGCATTTTTATTTTCTATATTATCAACATTTCCGCAAATATACGAAATAAAATCTATTTTCCGAACTCTATTTCCGAAATTTGCAAAAAATATGCTAAATTCAAAAACACAATTCCCTGAAAGAGAATTTTATTCCTGACCCTTTACCAAATGCTGTAACTCCGGGTCATTTTTGATGCGTTCCATTTCATCAATGACAA
>CAZEIB010000175.1:1985-5159 GCA_964511785.1 uncultured Oscillospiraceae bacterium | reverse complement strand
CGGTGCTTTATGCCGTTGACTGTTCATGCAGTCAACGGTATTTTTTATTGTAAAGGATTGTATTAACACATGAAAACAAAAAACAAAAATTTATTTCTCCACCTCCTCTGGAAAAACAAATGGATTTATTTTGGTGCTTTATTCAGCACCCTCATCACAGTATTGATTGGGTTTATTACACCACTACTACTAGCCGAAACCGCAGATGTGCTTTTAGGAGGTTCCCCCTCCTCATTGCCTCAGTTTATTCAAAATGCTATATTTTCCCTTACCTCAGTGGAATATTTGCAACAACATTTATGGATTGTAGGGGTTACCCTCATTGTTTTAAACATTGTTAACGGGTTGTTTTCCTATGGAAAAGGGCGCTTAAGTGCCTTTGCCAGTGAAAACATAGCCAAAGGAATGCGTGAAAAGCTTTATTATCATATTCAACACCTCCCTTATGCTTATCACGTCAATAGTCAAACTGGGGATTTAATTCAACGCTGTACCAGCGACGTGGAAACCTTAAGGCGGTTTATGGCCATACAATTGGTGGAAGTAACCAACACCATCTCTATGATTATCATTGCCTTAGCCCTGCTTTTTCAACGTAATATGCAAATTACTTTGTTTAGCCTTATTCTCATTCCCCCGCTTTTTGCCTTTGCTTTTTTATTTTACAAAATTGTTATTCGTCAATTTCGTCAAAGCGATGAAAGTGAAGGGGCTATGAGTACTGTATTACAAGAAAACCTATCAGGAATGCGGGTGGTTCGTGCATTTGGTATGCAGCAAGCAGAAGTAGAAAAGTTTGAAACGGTTAACAAAGATTTGCGAAATAAAAACTTTCGTTTGCTAGAATCTTTGGCCATTTATTGGAGCGTTGGGGATATTTTAAGTATTGCTCAAAGTGGCATTACCTTAATTGCTTGTATCATCTTTGCTATTCAAGGAAAAATTACTGTAGGTACCTTGCTTGTTTTTACCAGTTACATCGGCATGCTTTTATTCCCTATCCGCCAGCTTGGCCGTACTTTAAGTGATGCAGGAAAAGCAAAAGTTGCCTTAGAAAGATTAAATGAAATTCTTCATACTCCTGTTGAACCTGAGGAACCAGAGGCTCTTTTCCCTCCCTTATATGAAGATATTGTTTTTGAAAATGTCTCTTTCTGGTATGAAAAAGAAACCAAGGTTTTAGACAATCTCTCCTTTACCATTCCCAAAGGAAAAACCATTGCCCTATTAGGAGGTACAGGAAGCGGAAAAAGTACTTTAGTAGCCCTTCTTCAAAGATTATATGCCCCAAAAGCTGGCAGAATCTTAATTGGTGGGGTGGATATTCAAAACATTGATCGCACTTATTTGCGTAGCCACATTGGGCTTATTTTACAAGAACCCTTTTTATATAGTAAAACCATTAAAGAAAACATTGGCATTGCTCTGGAAAACCCCGAGGAAGAGCATATTACCCAAGCTGCTCTTACAGCCCATGCCCACCAATTTATATTAGACAGTACCAACGGCTACGATACCATTGTAGGTGAACGTGGAGTCACCTTATCAGGAGGACAAAAACAGCGTATTGCCATTAGCAGAACCTTGCTAAAAGACAACGCTGTGCTAATTTTTGACGATTCATTATCTGCAGTGGATACCCAAACCGACATGGCTATTCGTAAAGCCCTGTCTTCCACTACAAAAAAAATGACCACCATCATTATCAGTCACCGTTTAACTACTTTAAATGCGGCTGATGAGATTTTTGTGTTGGAAAAAGGTAAAATAACCGCTCAGGGAAATCATGAAGCACTGTTAACCCTCTCTCCCCTATATAGAGAAATTTTTAATATTCAAACTTCTTTAGAAGAGGAAATGAGCGATGAGTCTCCTGTAGAACCAAAGAATTTTTTAGGAGGTGACCAATAATGCAGGCTCACCAAGAAGAAACTTATCATAAAGGCCTTAATTTTTCCCTATGGAAAAAAGTTCTAACCCATGCCAAACCTTACTATTCAAAATTGGTACTAATTATGGTTCTTATGGGAATATCCACCCTCTGTGATGTAATTTTTCCCATGCTTACCCGTTATGCCATTGACCATTTTATTGGCATGCATACTACCCAAGGGCTTTCCCTTTTTATTGGCATATACATTGTTTTTATTATTATACAAGGCTTAACCATATACTTATTTTTGCACTACTGCGGCATTGTTGAGGTGGGGGTTTGTTATTTAATTAGAAAAGAGGGCTTTAAAAAACTTCAAGAATTACCTTTTTCTTATTATGATACTATGCCCGTAGGTTTTTTGATGACCCGGATGACCTCCGACGCCCAGCGTTTAGCCGACACCATTGGTTGGTCTTTATTGGATTTAGTATGGGGAGGCGCTTTTCTCCTTTTTTCCTCTATTCAAATGCTTTTTTTAAACTGGAAACTGGCCTTAGTTATATTGGCAGTTTTACCCTTTTTAATTCTAATCAGTTTTTATTTTCAAAGTAAAATTTTGAACTCTTACAGGGAAGTACGTAAAACCAACAGCGAAATTACCAGTGCTTTTAACGAGGGAATTATGGGGGCAAACACTTCAAAAACCTTGGTTAGAGAAGAGCTAAACCAAAAAGAATTTGTTCACCTTACAGGGAAAATGAAGCGTAGTTCCGTAAGGGCCGCCTCCTTATCTGCTGTTTTATTACCTTTGGTTATTTCCATCACCTCTATTTCCAGTGCTATTATTCTTTCAAAGGGAGGACACGATGTACTTTCAGGGGTACTTACTCTAGGAACCTTGCAGCTTTTTATTACCTATTCTATTCAATTTTTTCAACCTGTACGAAACCTCGCCTGGGTGTTTGCAGAATTGCAAAGTGCTCAAGCTGCAGCTGAACGGGTAATGAGCTTATTAGATACCCAGCCTGATATTATGGATACCCCTCAAGTGGTTGAACTTTTCGGAGACAATTTCCAACCAAAAAAAGAAAACTGGCCCCCCTTTCATGGCGATATTACCTTTGACCATGTTACCTTTAAATATAAAGAAGGGGAAACTATATTAAACAACTTCAATTTATCCATTCAGGCAGGGCAAACCATAGCCTTGGTCGGAGAAACAGGCAGTGGTAAAAGTACCATTGTAAACTTAATTTGCAGGTTTTACGAACCTACTGAAGGCACCATTTTAATTGACG
>CAZEIB010000175.1:0-1975 GCA_964511785.1 uncultured Oscillospiraceae bacterium | reverse complement strand
GGAGTAGATTATAAAAAACGTAGTCAACTATGGCTTCAAAGCCATTTAGGTTATGTTCTTCAATCTCCTCAACTGTTTAGCGGTACTGTTGCAGAAAACATTTCCTACGGACGCCCTGATGCCACCAGAGAAGAAATTATATCTGCCGCCAAGTTGGTATATGCCCATGATTTTATAACCACCTTGGAAAAAGGTTACGATACCCTCGTTGGAGAAGGGGGAGGCCGGCTATCTACAGGGCAAAAACAATTAATTTCTTTTGCCAGAGCCATTTTATCTAATCCTTCTTTGTTTGTGTTAGATGAAGCCACTTCTTCTGTAGATACTCAAACAGAACAATTAATACAACAGGCCATTCAAAATGTATTGGTAGGACGAACCAGTTTTATTATTGCCCACCGCCTATCTACCATTCGTTCTGCAGACCGTATCTTAGTCATTCAAGATGGCGAAATTATTGAAGATGGTACCCATAGACAGCTGTTAAAGAAAAAAGGCTATTACCATAGGCTTTATACTTCTCAATTTGAAGATGAAATGGGAAAAGCCGTTTTACAAGGTCAATAGTCCTTATTTTCATTATTAGTTTTTGAGGTATAGCATTACGTTAGGGTGTTACTAAAGTTGACGGTTTGAGGTAAAGAACCTCTACTTAAAAGCGTGGGATGAATGAAGGCGACAAGACGCCTTCATTTTCAATCGAACCCTAGCGACATGTGCGGTAGGGTTCAGGGATTTTCCTAAGAAAATCCTACACTTCAGATTTATCTGCCCAGGCACATTGTGCCTTTTTTCATTCAACACTATAAGAATATTTGTGTATGAAAGCATAAAAGTAGCAATGCTACAAGATAATTCTGCAAGCTCAAATAAATGAAATTTCATTTATTTGAAGGGTGTCGACTTTATCGACACCCTAAGGTAAAGCTTTTGAAAAGCTTTACCTTTTCTTGTCCTTTCAGTATAATAAGCTTATAATTATTCTTAAATTCACTAGGAAGAAGATGAGTACATGCGTTGTCAATATTGTAATAGCTCCGATAGCCGGGTAATTGATTCAAGGCCCACAGAGGACGGAAACAGCATTCGTCGCCGTAGAGAGTGTGTAAAATGCAACCGACGGTTTACTACTTATGAAAAAATTGAGTTGGTTCCTCTTTTAGTTGTAAAAAAAGACAATAGCCGCGAACCTTTTGATAGTCAAAAAATACGCGCAGGGATTGTATATGCCAGTGAAAAGCGGCCTATTTCCTCTATTCAAATTGATGCTTTGGTCACCAAGGTAGAACAAGGGGTTTATAATACCATGGAATCGGAAGTGCCCAGTAAATATATTGGAGAACTGGTTATGGAAGAATTGAAAGAGCTTGACCAAATTGCCTATGTCCGTTTCGCCTCTGTTTACCGACAATTTACTGACGTATCCAGCTTCATGGATGAGTTAAGTACCTTAATTAGTGAAGCGAAAATGCCCAAGCCATAATCTTTCCCCTTTTAAAGGGGTTTTCTTCATTTGCCATGTTTTTTATTCTGCTTTAGGGGGGAAGTTTCTTGGTTAGCAAACAATCTCTAGCCCAAAACCAGTTAATGACCTTTATTCCCTTTGCCTGTCCTTTATGCAAAAGGGCTTTTTCCTTGTCGGAAGATCAAAAAAGCCTTAGTTGCCAAAACCGTCACAGCTTTGATATGACCAAAAAAGGCTATTTTCACTTTCACTCCCATAGCCAAGAGGTTTTTTATAACACCTCTTTATTTGCCCACCGAAAAACTTTATTCGACGATGGTTTTTTTGCTCCTATTACCGATTTTATTGCTTCTTTTATGAAAAAAACCTCCTTTTCAAAGATACTTGATGCCGGTTGTGGGGAAGGTTCTCATGTGGCTAAACTAGCAACACTTTTTCCAAATTCTTCTTTTAGTGGGGTAGACTTATCTAAACAGGCTATTCAACTGGCTACAAATCATCAATTACCCA
>CAZEIB010000174.1:851-5188 GCA_964511785.1 uncultured Oscillospiraceae bacterium | reverse complement strand
TAAAGTAACCAAAACCAAAGGAGCCTTCGTTTCAGAGGATGCTTTGATGAAAATATTTTATTTAGTCTCTATGAAAATTACCGAAAAATGGACACTGCCTATTCGCAATTGGGGCACCATTCTCAATCATCTCATGATCTATTTCGGAGAACGAGTGGTGATTGATTTCTTATAACTTGCACTTTTCTAGCTTTGGACTTTACACAAAATTTTACGCACTACCGTTTTTCACAAAACGATTCTATGCTGTTTGATGTTAACCAGTAAGGTAGATACTTTCAGTATAGGAATATCTCCCTTGTCAAGGTCTCTTCTATTTCTTGTGGGAATCTCCATCTGGACCTTGGCCAAATAGACATCTCTTTTTTTTCATCTTTTTTACGTCTCCTCTGTTTGACGCTTTTACAATTGTATTCTTCTAGGATTACAATATAGCTTGCCGCTACAACGATTTTATGATAAGATTTATTGGGTTCAACATTATAAAATAGATATATAGGAGTTGTTTTTATGAATTATCGCAGTAAGCTTTCCTTAATCCTTTATTTTACCTTATGTTTTATTTTTTTACTCCCTACACAAGCATTTGCCTATATTGACCCATCAACTACTACCTTTTTAGTACAAGCTATTATAGGTGTTGGCGTGGCCATTATTGCAGGAGTTGCTGTTTATTGGCGTAAAGCAAAAAGAAAAGTTTCAGACAAATTGGGGATTGATGAGAATGCTAACAAAGATGTCGAAAGTGATAACATTGATTTTTATAAAGAAAAAGAAAATGAGACGAAATAACTTAGATAACCTTTAAAAGTAAGCGAGCTACGTTAAAAAAGTAAAATAACTTCTACTATACTTACTATAACTGTAAAAAGTTAAAGGAGAGTATAAAAAACTTGTCCCATTATACCCATCCTTTCATGGGCGAACGAATATTCATAGACAGCTATCTTGAGAAGGGATATTCTAGTAACAAGATATCAAAAAAACTAGGTGGAGTCCAGAAAATATTCACCATGTACTGAGAAAATACAAAGTAGAATTATCTTCTCATGAAAGCTATAGTCAGCATCATTGAAAAAACGATGTGGTCGCAAGCCTGTAATATTTGCAGAAAATAATATTTAATATATAACTATCCTTTATCTTGTGACGTATCTATTTTCTATCGCCATTTCCCACTTAGGTTTGTTTGACATGGCACAACTGACTTTTAGGGAAACTGTTTTACTTAACTTGACAGGGTAAAAATATTATTTGTATGTAGGAAGTGTTTTAATTGATGGATGTTTTAGGGGTTTCTATGGGCTTTATCATGAGAGTTTGCTATCAACTTGTAAACAACTATGGTTTTGCCATTATTTTATTCGCCTTAATTACGAAGATTGTTCTTTTTCCTGTATCACTTTGGGTTCATTCTAATGGAATTAAGATGGTTCGTATCCAGCCAGCCATTAATCGCCTTAAAATCAAATATTTTGGAGATAATGATAAGATAGCTGATGAACAATTGGTTTTGTTTAAAAAAGAAAAATATAATCCCTTTGGTGGTATTGTTCCGATATTATTGCAACTTGTGCTTTTAATTGGCTTAATTCAAGTTGTTTACCATCCTTTAAGTTACATGCTTCATCTACCCAAACCTTTGGTAGAGTCCATTCTTCAAAATGCTCATCAAATGGGTAATATCGATATTGCATCTTCTTCAGCAGAGTTATTTGCTTTGAACTTTATTCAAAACATTGAAGACTTGAGCGCTTTTTCTTCCTTACCTGGCATGACCCAAGAGTGGCTAAGCACGATTAAAACCATGGACATGACTTTTTTAGGGCTTAACATGACAGGAGTGCCCTCGGCTATAGGCGGAAAATTAATATCTATTCCAATTATAGCTGCTTTAGCTTCAATTGTTCTCAGTCTCTCGCAAAACGTGCTTAATCCCCTACAAGCCCAGCAGGGTAAAATAGCTCAATATGGTTCAATGCTTTTTTCTGTAGGTATTTCTTTAATTCTAGGTTTTTTTGTTCCCTCCGGCGTAGGTTTTTATTGGATATGGAGCAATCTTTTTGGTGTTTTGCAGCAAGTTTTACTTAATATTGTTTATAATCCTAACAAGCATATTGATTATGTTGCCTTAAAAAAATCAAAAGAAGAACTTGAAAAATACCAACAAATCGGCTCTCATTCAAAGAAATTCAAAAAAGCTTATGCTAAACAGGAAAAAAAAGATTATAAGCGGTTTTTTTCTATAGTGAATAAGCACATTGTTTTTTATTCCGAAAGTAATGGTTTTTTTAAGTATTTTAGTCATATTATTCAATATTTACTGGACAATACTAATATGACCATTCACTATATCACTAGCGACCCAGAAGACCAAATATTCTCTTTAGCCGAAAAAAAACCACAAATTAAACCTTATTATATCGGCGAAAAAAAACTAATTACTCTTTTTATGAAACTTGAAGCTGATGTTGTTGTAATGACCATGAGCGATTTAGAAAAGTACCATTATAAACGTAGCTATATGCGTAAAGACATGGAATATGTCTATGTTTTTCACTATCCTCTAAGTACCCATATGGTGCTAAACAAAGGGGCTTTAGATCATTATGACACAATTTTTTGTATTGGAAGTTTTCAGTTTGATGAAATTCGAAAAACTGAAGAAATTTATGATCTTCCTCAAAAAGAATTAGTATTGTGCGGCTATGGACAGTTAGAAAGTCTTTATGATTCTTATAAAAACTTACCCAAAATAAATCGCACCGTCCCTAAAGTGCTTATTGCCCCTTCTTGGCAAGAGGATAATATTTTAGATACTTGTATTGATGATTTGCTACAAAACCTTCTAGGAAAAGGGCTTCAAGTGGTAGTTCGTCCCCATCCTGAATATGTAAAACGATATGGCGTACGAATGAATAACCTGATTAACCGCTATAACAACTATGTTGGAGAAGACCTTTCTTTTGAGCTGGATTTTACAAGCAACGCTTCCATTTATGATTCTGATATTGTAATCACCGATTGGTCAGGTACTGCCTACGAATTCTCTTTAGTAACTCAACGTCCCAGTGTTTTTATAGATACTCCTCCTAAAATCAATAATCCCGAATATGACAAGCTTGATATCCCGCCTTTGGAATTTGAGTTGCGAAATCAGATTGGTATCCAAATCAATCCCCAAGATTTAGATGATATAAGTGACAAAATTATTGCCTTAATTGGAGATTCAACTTATAACCAAACTATTTTAGATATACGTAACAAGTATATTGCAAACTTCGGAACTAGTGGCGAAGTTGGAGGAGCCTATTTAATTGAAGCCGTTCAAAAACAAATACAGAGTCGAAGCCAAACTAAGTCATAAGCTATGAAAGGAATAATCAATGAAAGCTCTTATATTAAATTCAGGAATGGGTAGCCGTATGGGCGAACTTACCAGTAAATATCCTAAATGCATGTCAGAATTAACCCTTGATGAAACCATTTTAAGTCGACAATTATCCTTGTTGGCTGCTCATGGTATCCATGATGTTGTAATGACTACAGGTCCTTTTCAGCAAGTAATGATTGATTACTGCAAAAGGTTTAATATGAACATCACCTTCGTTAATAACCCACTTTATGACAAAACTAACTATATCTATTCAATCTATTGTGCTAGAGAGCATCTATTAGATGAAGATATCTTGTTAATGCATGGTGATTTAGTTTTTGACAGCGAAGTACTTGAAAAAGTTTTAAGTCATGAAGGAAGCTGCATGACTGTCAGTTCAACCCAACCTATCCCTCAAAAAGATTTTAAAGCCGTCATTAAAAACGGGGCCATTTCACAAGTTGGCATTGAATTTTTTGATAACGTTCTGCCGGCGCAGCCCTTATATTTAATGAAAAAGGCAGATTGGAAAATTTGGTTGGATGAAATCATTATATTTTGTCAACGAGGCGAAACCAATTGTTATGCGGAAAATGCACTGAATAATATAAGCGGTCAAATCAACCTCTTCCCTTTGGATATACGAGATATGCTTTGCAACGAAGTTGATACCCCTGAAGACTTAGCCCTTATCTCAGCGAAAGTTGAAAACGAGAAAAAACGAATCGTATATATGTGCTTTTCTTCAGACGTATTGCATTCAGCTCATTTTTCTATTATCCGAAAAGCAGCTTGTTTAGGCAGGCTGGTTGTGGGCGTTCTTTCCGACAAAGCTGTCTCCAGCTACAAACGTTATCCTATTATCCGTTTTGAAGAAAGAACTGAAATGTTACGCAGTATTAAAGGAGTATCTGAAGTTATTACTCAAGAAGATTTAAGCTATAAAAATAATTTAGAATCC
>CAZEIB010000174.1:0-841 GCA_964511785.1 uncultured Oscillospiraceae bacterium | reverse complement strand
CATTATTAAATTTTATTGCCTGACCTTCAGAATTCCATTCAACCGGATATTGTAGTCCATGGTGATGACTGGCGTAGTGGTTTTCAACGCCCTATACGAAATGAAGTTGTAAATATATTAGCTACCTATGGAGGAAAGCTGATTGAATATCCTTATGATGAAGAGGCAGAAGAACGGGCTAAAGAGCAGAATCTTTTAAGCAAATTGAGCATTCCGGATATTCGCCGCAGTCGTTTGCGTCATCAGCTAGAGATGAAACCTCTTCTTTCTGCCCTTGAGGCTCACTCTGGTATTACTGGCCTAATTGCCGAAAAAACTGTTGTTTATGAAGAGGGAAAGGCTTATCAATTTGATGCAATGTGGGTATCTTCCTTATGCGATTCAACGGCAAAAGGAAAGCCTGATATTGAGCTAGTAGATATGTCCAGCCGTATGCGTACTATAGATGATATTATGGAAGTAACATCAAAACCTATTATTTTAGATGGGGATACCGGCGGCTTAATGGAGCATTTTGTGTATAATGTGCGCACATTGGAACGCATGGGCGTATCTGCCATTATCATCGAAGATAAAACCGGATTAAAAAAGAACTCTCTTTTCGGTACAGAGGTTGAACAAACACAAGATACTATTGAAAATTTTTCTGCTAAAATAACAGCCGGTAAGGAAGCGCAAAAAACCGCTGACTTTATGATTATTGCTCGTATTGAAAGCTTAATTTTAGAGCAAGGTATGGATGATGCTTTAAACCGCGCTTTTGCTTATGTAAAAGCAGGCGCTGATGGCATCATGATACATAGCCGTAGGAAAAAACCTGATGAAATTTTTGAGTTTTTAG
>CAZEIB010000173.1:0-5244 GCA_964511785.1 uncultured Oscillospiraceae bacterium | reverse complement strand
TTCATCAATACCTTCTCCGGTTAAAGCGCTTACAGGAGCTACAATGGTGTCCCCTCCCCATTCTTCCGGCACTAACTCGTGGCTGGTAAGTTCTTGTTTCACTCTATCAGGGTTAGCAGTATCTTTATCCATTTTATTAACCGCTACAATAATTGGTACATCAGCTGCTTTTGCATGGTTAATAGCCTCAATGGTTTGTGGCATTACCCCGTCATCGGCAGCAACTACCAATATGGCAATATCCGTAGATTGGGCGCCACGTGCTCGCATGGCCGTAAAAGCTTCGTGCCCTGGTGTATCTAAGAAGGTAATTTTCTTTCCTTCTAAATCAACGGTGTAGGCACCAATATGTTGCGTAATCCCCCCGGCTTCCCCTGTACGCACTTTCGCACTGCGAATATAGTCTAATAAAGAAGTTTTACCATGGTCAACGTGACCCATAATGGTTACTACCGGAGGCCTTACTTCTAAGTCGTCTTCATTATCTTCAAAGTCTTCTTCAGATAAATAGTCTTCAGCCGTTTTATCCAATTTCAACTCCAAAGTAACATCAAACTCTTCACTTACAAGAGATGCCGTATCAAAATCCAACTCGCTGTTAATATTGGCAACCACTCCAAGAAGAAGAAGTTTTTTCAATATTTCTCCTGCAGGTTTACCAATTCTTTCTGTTAAGTCCTTTACGGTAATGGTTTCAGCTGTCATTGTAGCTGTTTCAATTTTAATGGGAGCCATGGTTTGCTGTACTGATATTTTTTTGGCTTTAGCAGCTTTTCTTCTGCCTCTTGGACGTAAATCATCATCGCCAAAAGAAGAAAAACGGTCTTTTTGCTGTTGTCTCTTGTTCTTATTGTTTCTTTCAGGGTCATATTGACGGATATAGCTTTTTTTGTTTGGATCATAGTTTGATACCCGCTCTTTTTCTACAATAGGAGTCAGTTCAATGGCTGCTGCCTTCGGCCTAGGTGCCATGGGTCTACCTTGTCCTCCCGCCGGCATGGGTCTTCCCTGTCCTTGTTGAAAAGGCGGTCTTCCTCCTTGCCCTTGGTTCGGATTAGCAGGTCTTCCATAAGGCCCTTGGGGTCTTTGTCCCTGATTAGGGTTGGCAGGACGTCCATAGGGTCCTTGAGGCCTTTGCCCCTGGTTAGGATTGGCCGGGCGCCCATAAGGTCCTTGAGGCCTTTGCCCTTGCATTGGTGCTCTCTGTCCTTGGGTAGGGGCTGGACGCCCATAAGGTCCTTGAGGCCTTTGTTGCCCTTGTGCCATAGGTGCAGGTCTGCCATAAGGAGGAGCATTTCTTTGTTGGCTCTGAACCCCCTGACGAGCAGTTCTTTCAACAGGCACCTTTTTTTCTTCTAATTGAATTGAAGGAGCAATCTCTTTTGATGCTTCTTTTTCTTCCCTTTTTTCTTCTTGAACATTTCTTTTTTCAATGGTTTTTTCTTCAATCTGCATTTCGTCTTTTTTATCCTGACCGCTTTCTTTAATGATTTTTTCTTCACTTATTCTAGCAGTTTCTGTTTTTTTGACAACTGTTTTTTCAGGCTTTTCTTCTTTTGCCGTATCGGCTGCAACTGTAGTTGCAGGCTTTTCTTCCGCCCCACTGTCATCGAGCATAGTCCAAGCCTTTACATGCTGTTGCACCAAAGCCTCTTCTTCCTTTTGTTTTTCCAAGGCTTTTTTCTCTTGTTCTTTTTGGAAAAATTGACTTTCTACATTTTTAAAAGAATGTAGTAACTTTTCAGCAAAGTTTTTTGTTTCCTTTGCACTGGATAACACCTGATCGGTGTTATCTACCAAATCTTTCGCCACTTCCTGCAGTTTAATTTTACTCATCTATATAAGTCCTCCCACTAAGCATTTTCTACTTTGCCAAAATTTTATTTTCCATCAGTTGTGTTGTTTCTACTATTTTATCCAGTAAGGTTCCGGCTTTTATTCCTACAGCAGTTCTGTTTTCTTTTCCTATGGCTTTCCCAAGGGCTCCATCTGGCATTTTTTTTAATTCACATTGATATTTCATGCAAGACTCGTTGATTTTTTTCAAACTATTTTCAGCTACAGACTCCTCAATAAAAACCAAGTCTACTTCTTTTTTTCTAACGGCATTTATACAAGCTTCTTGTCCGCTGACTACTTGCCCTGCCCGCATGGCTAATCCCAATAAACCATAAAGCCTTTGATACAGAGCCTCTTCTTTTTCTATCATCTTTTGCCTCCCTTTGATGAATACAGTTCAAACTCATTCATTGCTTTTTTAAGTGCTTCAATTACTGTTTCATCCAGTTTGGCTTCTAAGGCTCTATCCAATTGTTTTTGCTTAATTGCCTTGTCTAAACAAGCTGTGTTAGGGTCCACATAAGCTCCTCTACCGGAAACTTTACCTGTTACATCCAGCTGTACTTGTCCGTCAGGTTTTTTTACTACCCTTAACAGCTCTTTTTTAGGCCGCATTTCTCTACAACCAACACACATTCTCATGGGTATTTTTCTTGGCTTCATTTCATCTCTCCTCTTAATGGTAGCAACCTATTTTATAAAGTGTCGTCTTCATCCTCATTAAAGAAGGAGTCTTCCAGAGGAACCGGGTCCATATAGAAAGCTTCCGGCTCATCAGGCATATGGTAACTGTAATTTTCTCCTTCATTCATTTCAATAGGTGCTTCTATTTCAATTCCCATTAGTTCAGCTGCCTGACTTTGAGATTTAATGTCAATTTTCCAGCCTGTTAATTTTGCTGCCAACCTTGCGTTTTGTCCTTCTTTTCCTATTGCTAAAGACAGCTGGCTATCCGGCACAATAACCCTACAGGCTTTTTCCCCTTCGGCAATAAACACACTTAATACTTGGGCCGGATTAAGTGCATTTGCTACAAACTCCGCCGGGTCTTCTGACCACTTGATAATATCAATTTTTTCATTTTTCAGCTCATTAACAACACTTTCTACACGGCTTCCTCTAGGCCCTACACAGGCCCCTACAGGGTCTATCACAGGATCGGTAGAGTAAACAGCCATTTTTGTTCTGCTCCCAGCTTCTCTGGCAATGGATTTAATAATTACAACCCCCGCTGCAATTTCAGGTACTTCCATTTCAAACAAACGCTTCACAAGCCCCGGATGAATTCTACTTACCTTCACTTGAGGGGTTCTTCCTCCGCCTTCGTGATTGCTACGTTGTACTTGCAGTACATATACTTTAATATGATCATTTACATCATAGCTTTCTCCTGGCATCCATTCTGAAGATTCCATCACACCATCTGTTCTGCCAAGTTCCACATAAACTGCTTTGTTTTCAACTCTATTAACAATAGCTGTTAAAATTTCATTCTCTTTTTCAATGAAATCATCGTATACTTTTCCTCTTTCCGCTTCTCTAATTCGTTGTACAATAACTTGTTTAGCTGCTTGAGCCGCTACCCGTAAAAAGCCTTGAGGTGTTACATCAATTTCTGCAATATCTCCAATCTCATAGTCGCTTCGGATTAAGTGAGCTTGGGTTAAAGTTACTTGATTGGCACTATCTTCTACTTCTTCCGTCACAATTTTACGTGCAAATACTTGTACCAACCCAGTTTGTCTATCAATTATTACACTTAAGTTGGTTGGAACGGCAGTGGTTTTTGGAAGATTTTTTTTGTAAGCAGTTTTTAAAGCTTCTTCTATAGCTGTATAGAGCATTTCTTCGTCTAAGCCTTTTTCCTTTGCTAAAGCGTTAATCGCTTGTACAATTTCTGATTTCATTTTTTAGTTCATCCTTATCTATTTATTTTTTATATATCATTTTATAAAACCACTTCCTCAATTCCTTCCAAATCAATAAAAGGTTTTGCCAAAGCGATATTTTTTAATAAAAAGCTTTTTAAGCCCATCGCAGTCTCTACGATAATTTCATCTTTTTTATACTCAACCAAAGTAGCAACAATGCTCTTTTTCCCATCAATGCTTTTATAAAAACGCACTTCTATTTGAGTGCCTAGGTGTCTTAAAAAATCTCTTTCTTTTTTTAACGGCCTATCTATTCCGGGAGAAGACACTTCTAAAAAATCATATTCTACTTTTTCCATCAACGGCTGAATTCTTCTGTGGTAGACCTCACAATCATCTAAGGTAATTCCCCCTACTTTATCTAAATATATACGCAGGTAGTTTCCTGTTTGTTCTTTTTCAATTCCTACTTCTATAAGTTCAAAGCCTAATTCATCAGCAAGTTTTTCACATTGATGAGTCATTTTTTCTCCTATGGTTTTCTTCATGTGTTCTCCTTTAAAATATTCTTTGTGATTTATATAATTTTTGCAATAAAAAAGAATGGCACATATTGCTTTTTTCAATAATACAGCTTAGTGATATGGTTCATAAATAAACCTGGCTATACTGATTGATTAAGCAATTTCCACTCTGTATGTGACACCCTTCTTTCTTACTATACGTATAATCATTTTACTTTTGAATTATACCATGGATATTCAACAATAACAAGCTTTTTTCACGGGTTTAGCCTGATTAGGGTAGCCTTGTAAGTTTGTACCAATCTTTAGCTCTTTTCTCTAGTTCTTTTTACTTTCCTACACAAAAGTTCGAAAACACCGCATCCAACACTCGCTCACTAATATCTTCACCGGTAATTTCGCCTAAAGTTGCAGTGGCATCATGCAGATCTATGGCCACCATATCAAGGGGTTCTTGATTTTTTAAAGCTTCTGCTCCTTCAATTAAATGGTTCGCCGCTTTTTTAGCTGCGTGGATATGCCTTTGATTGGTTAATAAAATTTCCGATGGAACCATGGCTTTTTCTTTCAAAAGTTCCCTCACTTTTTTTAATCCTTCCCCCGTTTTAGAAGAAGCTTTTTCCACTTGAACATAGGGCGCAATTTCTTTAATAAGTTCCTCACTCACCAAAGAATTTAAATCTTCCTTATGTAAAACTACAGCCATTTCTCTGTTTTGATAAGTTGTTAAAAGTAAACGATCTTCTTCAGACAAGGGTTGGCTGGCGTCAATCACCAAAAGTAATACATCTGCTTCCTCCATTACTTTTTTTGCCCGTTCAATGCCAATAGCTTCTACCTTGTCACTGCTTTCCCTTAATCCTGCAGTGTCGTAAAGTTTTACAAATATTCCTTCCAGTTCAAGGGTTGCGGCTATTACATCCCTTGTAGTCCCGGGCACATCAGTTACAATAGCATGTTCTTCCTTTGTTAATGCATTTAGCAAAGAGCTTTTTCCAACATTAGGTCTA
>CAZEIB010000172.1:0-5294 GCA_964511785.1 uncultured Oscillospiraceae bacterium | reverse complement strand
TTAAACCAGTTGGATGAACAAGCCCTGATTCAAATATTAACCCAACCAAAAAACGCATTGGTTAGCCAATATAAAACCTTGCTTGAAATGGATGGAATTCAGTTACAATTTGAAGAAGAGGCTCTTGTAGAAATTGCCAAATTAGCCTTAGCCAGAAAAAGTGGTGCAAGAGGTCTACGAGGGATTATTGAACAAATTATGTTGGACACCATGTTTGAATTACCTTCTAGAGATGATATTAACCAATGTATTATTACTTTAGATGCAGTAAAAGGCTTAAATAAGCCTGTTTTGGTAGAAGGAACCCCTGTGATTAGGCGTCCAAGAACAAAACGAAATCAAATTAAGCATGAACTGTTAACTTCTAAAGATAATGTGTCTTAAAAAGCCAAGCCTCATTAAAAAAGCGCTAATGATTAGCGCTTTTTTAATGAGTTTTTTATAAATTGTTATTGTGTAAACAAGTAAACCGCTACTTTTAAAACTATAAAAGAGGAGGCGGAAGAGATTCTTCTTGTGTAGAAGGTTTAGAAGAAATTGCTTGATTTTTCTGGTAATTTTCTTCATCTAAAGCTAAAATGACTTTACATATATTTAGCAAAATAGGACCCGCCAACATTCCTAAAAAACTCCCGGTTAGTTTAAAACCGACAAAGATAGACATCATTGTGGCTAAAGGGTGAAGCCCAAGGTTTTTTCCAACTATTTTAGGTTCAATAATTTGCCTAAAAACACCTACTGAAACATATAAAATAGCCATTCCAATACCTAAAGAAGTATTTCCTGTGATAAAACCAAACAGTGACCAAGGTATTAAAAATAATCCTGCACCGATAATCGGCAATGCATCGGCAACGCCAATTAAAAGGCCCATTAAATGGGGATAAGATACCCCAATCAAAACTAAACCAATAATAAGAAAAACTGTAAGCAAAGCAGAGATTAACAACTGTGATTTAATTTGTGAAAAAAGGGCTTTAATAATATTGTCTTTTAATTTTTGTGTATTAGCAACAGTTTGGCTGGGAAAAAGCTGATGTAGAAAAGATAAAATGCCTTCTTTTTGGCTACTGAAATAAAAAGTACTAATGATAGAAAACAATACAGAGAGTAAAACCATGGGGAAAGATGTTGCAGTAGTCCATGCACCACTGGCAATTGCCTTTGATAAGGTAGCAGCAATACTAACTAAATTTTTCCCAACTTCATTTGCAATATTCCGAATAAAGGCAAGAGTATCTTCTGACACGACCCCATTGGCATCAATAGATAGATTATGAATGAGCAATTCTATTTGCTCACTAAGAAATCTAGCAAAGGCAGGAAGTTCATTAGCGAAAATTTTCAACTCAGTAAAAATCCTACCTAAAAAGAAAACCATGATGGCACTTAAAATACCAAACAAAAGAACCATTCCTACAATGGTGGAGATACTCTTTCCCAAAGGAATTTTTTTTAGCACTTTGCGTAATAGGCGCACCAAGGGTTCAATAATTGTAGCGAAAACAAGGCCTAATACAAAGGGCCAAATATAGGGAAACAGGGCTACCAGTAGAAAAAAGGTAACAACCACAATAAGGCTTAATAGTACTTTGTAGGGAAGCCGATTATATTTTGTATTCCAAGTCAATATTTTTTGATAAAAAAGTTCCAAAAAATCATTCCTTTATTTTTTGTTGAGAATTCTTTCACTTTGATTAAATTATACCATAAGTCTAGCAAAAAAATCATCTTTCCAAAAGGGAAAAACAGAGAGGGCAGGGTTTCATTGCAACATAAAAAGGGTAGAAGTATAATGGCCTATAGGCAAAATATTAATCAAAGCTTTCTTTTAAAAAAATAGAAATTAGTTTTGCAGAAACATTGGCAGCCTGCCTTTTAAAAGTAGGATAATCAATTAATGAGTGAGCGTCTGCACTATCGGAAATAGAGCGCACTACCACAAAGGGTATCTGATATAAATAACAAGCATGAGCAATGGCTCCACCTTCCATTTCACAGCAAAGGGCATTAAAATTTTCTACGAGAAATTGCTTTTTTTCTTTAGAAGATACAAATAAATCGCCGGTGGCAATGGTACCTATTTGATAGGAAATATTTTTCATTAAAGATAAAGAGTGCTTCATTGAAGATATCAAAGAGGGGTCACATGGGATATGAACTTTATTAATTAAAGGAAGCAGTCCCAAAGGATCACCAAGAGCAGTTGTATCAAAATCATACTGAACGCAGTTACTTCCTATAACAATGTCTCCAATAGATAAATCTTTTTGTAAGCCCCCTGCAACGCCTAGGTTGATTATTATCCTTGGTGAATAGTGAAAAATCATTCCTTGAGCGCATAAGGCGGCATTGATTTTTCCCGGACCACAAACAGACAATACTACGTTTTTATGATACAAAGTGCCACTATAATACGTCATTAGTCCTTGTGAGTTTATTTGCAGGTTTTTAAGCTCTTTAATAAGCAGCTCCATTTCAACATCCATTGCACTAATAATACCAATCATCTTTCACTCACTCCAAAATTATTTGTAGAATAAAAGTATACAAAAAAGGTTGGTTTGTCAAGGAATAGAATAGATTTTTTGTAAAAGAAGAATAAAAGGAGGAAGAGAGGGGCTACATTGCATTTACTTAACAAGCTTGTTATAATATAAAATCCTTGCTATATTTATGGACGGGCAAGGGAAGGAGGATTATTTTATGAAAAAAAATGAAAAAACACTTCAGCTTCCAGTTTTACCTTTAAGAGGGCTGATGGTATTTCCATATATGGTTTTACATTTTGATGTTGGAAGAGTTTCAAGTGTGGCTGCTTTGGAAGAGGCAATGCTTGAAAAACAGGAAATTTTTCTTGTTGCTCAAAAAGATGCAGACAAGGAAGAACCGAAAAAAGAAGACTTACATGAAATTGGTACAGTGGCAAAAATTAAGCAAGTACTAAATTTACCGGGGGATAATTTAAGGGTTTTAGTGGAAGGGATACATAGGGGAAAGTTAAAATCTTTAGATGAGAATGAACCTTTTTTATTAGGAACTGTTATACCAGTAAAAGATCAGCTAGAAGAAACCATTGAGGTTGAAGCCTTAGCAAGAGCTACACGAAAGTTTTTTGAAGAATATGCTAAAAACAGCATGCGTATTTCTTCAGAAGCTTTAAGAACCATTAGTGAGGCACAAGAACCAGGGAAATTAGCAGATATTATTGCTACAAACGCCCTAACAGAGCAAGTAGATAGACAGATGATTTTGGAACAATTGAATGTAACAAAACGCTTAGAGACGTTAAGCAGTATACTAGTAAAAGAAACAGAACTAATCATAATTGAAAAAGAAGTACAAGCTAGAATTAAAAAGCAAATAGAAAAAAACCAAAAAGAATATTATTTACGAGAACAAATTAAAGCTATTCAAACAGAACTAGGTGATACAGAATCTACCGATGTAGAAGAATTACATGAAAAAATGGAGAAAACCCCTTTGTCAAAAGAGGGGAAAGAAAAGGTAGAAAAAGAACTGGATCGCATTTCTCGTATGGCGCCAGGCTCTCCTGAAATTAGTGTAAGCAGAAGTTATGTAGAGTGGATATTAGATCTACCTTGGGGAAAAGAATCTAAAGAAGAGCTAAATATTAAAAAAGCCCAAAAACAACTGGAAAAAGACCATTATGGGTTAAAAGAAGTAAAAGAACGAGTGATAGAATATTTAGCTGTTCTACAAACAAAACAAAGTATGAAAGGGCCTATTTTATGCTTCGTAGGGCCTCCCGGAGTTGGAAAAACGTCTATTGTACGTAGTATTGCCAAAGCCACAGGTAGAGAGTTTGCCCACATGTCCTTAGGTGGAGTAAGAGATGAGGCGGAAATAAGAGGACATAGACGCACTTATATAGGAGCCATTCCCGGAAGAATTATTTCTGAAATAAAGCAAACAGGCACCATGAATCCGGTATTCTTATTTGATGAAATTGATAAAATGGCCTCTGATTTTAGAGGAGATCCGGCTTCGGCAATGTTAGAAGTATTAGACGGAGAGCAGAACTTTGCTTTTAAAGATCATTATTTGGAATTACCCTTTGATTTGTCTAAAGTGATGTTTATCACAACAGCTAATACGATAGAAACCATTCCTGCTCCTTTAAGAGATCGTATGGAAATTATTGAAGTACCAAGCTATACCTTTGAAGAAAAATACGAAATTGCCAAACGTCATCTGTTGCCCAAACAAGTTGAGGCCCACGGGCTCAAACCTAAACAGGTTACTGTTGATGCAAAGACTTTGCGCTATGTGATTAGGGCTTATACAAGAGAAGCTGGGGTAAGAACCCTTGAAAAAACCTTGGGAAAAATTGTGCGCAAAAGCGTTGTGCAAATGTTGGAAGAAGATATTTCTCAGGTAAAGATAAATAAAGCCATAGCAGAAAAATTTTTGGGTGCACCTATCTTTATTGAAGATATTATAGAGAAAAAACCCATTGTAGGTGTAGTAAACGGATTAGCCTATACCACAGTAGGTGGTGAAATGTTGGCTGTGGAGTGTGCTGTAATGCCTGGAACCGGTGTGTTGCAATTAACGGGACACTTAGGTGATGTGATGAAAGAAAGTGGACAGGCAGCACTTTCCTGGGTAAGATCTAAAAGTTTATTACTGGGATTAGATGAACAATTTCATAAAAAAACAGATATTCATATCCATGTACCCCAAGGGGCAATTCCAAAAGATGGTCCTTCTGCGGGGGTAACTATAACAACGGCACTGGTTTCAGCCTTAACAGGGATAGCAGTAAAACAAAATGTTGCTATGACCGGAGAAATGACCTTACGAGGAAGGGTACTTCCCATTGGCGGTTTAAAAGAAAAAACCATGGCAGCCTATAGAGCGGGAATAAATACGTTGATAGTACCTAAAGACAATAAAAAAGATTTTGAAGAAGTGCCTGATTATATTTTAGAAAACTTTACAATTATTTATGCTAATAACATAGAGGATGTATTATCGGTTGCATTGTTAGAATTACCTTGGGATACAAAGCAAAAAGAAAAAACCATTAACAATGATGTTTTGATGGATAGAAAAACTCAAAAAAATCATCACAGGGAGGCTTGGAGTGGAAATTAATAAGGCAGTTTTTGTTAGAAGCTTACCTTCCTATGGAGATTTCCCTGAAAAGGGCTTGGAAATATTGCTCAAATGCGTCCTGTTCGCATCCGCCGAAACTTACAAAGTCGCAGTATGCGCATTTTTTCCTGCAAAACGGAATGTGAATATAAAGTCCGCTCATGGTTTTCTCC
>CAZEIB010000171.1:3846-5299 GCA_964511785.1 uncultured Oscillospiraceae bacterium | reverse complement strand
TTGTTGCTTTTGGACCATTATTGCCAGGGAAAGAAGAAACTGAACATCAACCAAATGAAAATCTTGTGATAGACGATATGAAGACAGCAATTGAAATTTATATCGAAGCTTTTATGAACTTAGTTGTGGAGGATAAATAGTAATGAAAAAATTTAAAATGCCAACGGCTTATACAATAGTTGTTATTGCTTTAATACTAACAGCCGTTTTGTCTTATTTTGTACCACAATCGATTGTGGATCCAGATACAGGAAACATTGTCTTTAATGCAATATTTTCTGGAGAAGGTGACATCCTTCAAGGAGAAGGGCTTCAGCCTTTTGGATTATGGGATCTTCTTTTAGCACCCATTGAAGGATTTCAATCGGGATCAGATGTTGGAATTGGTATCCTGATGGCTGGTGGATTTTTAGCCGTATTAAACCATACAGGAGCTCTTGAAGCTGGAATTGGAGCTATTCTAGATAAATTTAAAGGTGGGCTTTTAATTGCCATAATGACTTTTGCCTTTGCTATCTTAGGAACTTCTTTTGGTTTTTGGGAAGAAATCGTTGCTTTTGTAGTGGTTATCGTACCTACTTTTGTTTTAGCAGGATATGACGTTATTGTAGGTTTAGGTGTCTTATTTATTGGAGCAAGCATTGGTAACATGTCCAGTTTAGTCAACCCATTTTCTACAGGGGCTGCAGTTTCTGCAATTGGGAACCCTGAATTATCTATTGGTTCAGGAATTATTTTACGACTGGTTATATTTGTTGTTTTATATATTGTAGGAACAGCTTATTTAATTAACTACGCAAACAAAGTAAGAAAAGACAAAGAAAAATCTATTGTGCATGATATAGATTCAATTAACACTCTAGTTGATGAAGAAGATGCACTACCTGAATTTACAGGTCGTCGAAAAGCTTCTGTTACTGTATTTATTATAATCATCCTGTTGATGATTATTGGATTCATTCCATGGGAAGAATTACTTGGCCAAAGAGGAGCGGACATTGTGAATGCGCCGATCTACGCTTTAGCTAAAATTCCATTCCTTGGGACAGTCTTGGGTGCTTCTCACATTTCGCCGTTTGGTACTTGGTACTTCAATGAATTTGCGTTTTTATTCTTTGCAGGATCGATTCTATTATTATTTATTAATCGAATGAAAGAGACAGAATTTATTGATGTATTTACAGATGGAGTGAAGGACTTACTTGGTGTTGTGCTGATCCTTGCAATTTCTCGAGGAATTGCCATTATCATGGGGGATGCATCGGAAGGAATGTCAATCACGTTTATTTATTGGATTTCTAACGCCTTATCCAATGTGCCTATTTGGATTTTCGGTGTTATTGCGATGGGTGCTTACGTGTTGATTGGTATTTTCTTACAATCGACAAGTGGAGTTGCTGGAATCACAATGCCAATTCTAGGTGCAGTAGCTGCTGCGCTGTTTATCGGTAGT
>CAZEIB010000171.1:0-3824 GCA_964511785.1 uncultured Oscillospiraceae bacterium | reverse complement strand
GCTTTCGCCGCTGGTGTTAACTTTGTGTCATCAATTTACCCAACCGCAACACTAATGGGATCAATCGAACTGGTCAACTTACCATATGACCGCTACTTGAAGTTCATGGTACCAATTATGGTCACCTTGCTAGCAATTTCAGGAATTATTATCGGCCTAGCTCCTTATCTAGGACTCGTTCAATAATCTTCTCGATAAATGACTCAGACAAGCCTTACTTAGGGATAATTTCCTAAAGTAAGGCTTTTTTTGTTTTCTTATTACGAGGAATTTATGAGTAGGATGGGTGCCGCCGACACGAAATGGATTTTCGTATGGGGAAGAGGAGCGCTAGCCGAAACGAAACCGGATTTCGCTTCTTTAAAAAGAACTCTTGCCGAAACATAATCGTGTTTCGTTTCGTTAAGAGCGCTTTTTATTCATATAAGAAGTATTAAAGATGAAATTTGCACGCAAATTTCTACAATGCTTATAGCGGATTAAATTAACCACAGAAACCGTCTTAAAAATATTATAATAAGCAAAATCCGACATCGTTTCAGTATATTCAATAAAGAATTGTAAAAAATGATCTAAACCATCTTGGTCTATATTTTCGAAAGGCCAGTACAAATTTGAATATTTTGCATGGAAATAATTATAAAAAAAATAACGAATTTCTTTCTCGTTCCCAACAATTCGACAAGGATTGGTCGCAATTTTAAATCCTAAATCCTCGTAAAATGAATTAATCTGGTCAATTAACCGATAAACCGTAGATGAACCAAGAGAAAGTAGTTGCGTAATTTCCTTAACAGTCATCTCCTTTTTTAAGAAAATGTTCTCTAATAAATTATATGCTGTCGATTTTCTAAGTGTATATTGGTACAGAATTTTCATTCCAGCATTTTTATGAGGAACTAAGCGAACGCCATAGTTAGAGCTTTCAATTGTAAATTCCTCACAATTTTTCTTAAAATAAGCCATATCCTTTTTTAATACTCTAAGAGAGCAATCTAATTTTTTAGCTAAAGTAGAAAGTGTTATCCAATCATTTTGTTCATACAAAATTTCAATAGCAAGTAATCTTCTAGTCTCAGTTTGATTCAATAACCGCTTCATAAATTTCACCTTTTTCTAATTTACAAACAATCTTGTTTGTCGTTTGTATTATACATTAACTTGTATTTAATATCATTCAAATTATGCATCGGTGTCTATAAAAATAGACCACCAATTTTTTTTTTGTATATTATACTATTTCTACATGTAATTTGTTTTAGAAGGAGTAAAATCTACGAATCACTTATTTTGAAAAGGAGAGACGAAAATATTGAATATGAAAAATACAAATGAAGACAGTAAAGTAAATAAAAGTAGTAAAAACACAGTATCGCCAGGGACAACAGCCATTCGAATTAGTAGCGATCTTTATGAATTACTTCGTGAGAAGGCTGTTTATAATCGAACGACAATTAGACAAATTGCAGATGATATTTTGGAAGAAGCCCTGAATAAATAATTAAAATATTATAAAATATAAAGCAAAAACTCCCTTAAATTAAGGTACAAGAACCTAATTTAAGGGAGTTTTAATTAATTAAGTTTTTTTATATAGGCTTCATACTCAAGTAATTTGTTTCCATGTTCTTCATAAAATTTGTCTCTCATCGTTTTTTCTTTTTGCTCAGCTATTTCTTTGATTTGTTTATAAAGGTAGTCGTATTGAAAACTCGAGCGGCTTTTATACATGTAGACAATCGGTTGCTCTATATCAAGAATTAAGGTTTCTGTTGAGACTAGAATATCAAAATCATATTTAGAAATAATTTCTTCATTCAAAAAGGGTTCTTTCAAAATACTTACCTTAACCGCGGTTGGCAAATCAGAAATTAGTGATTCAGCGACATTTTCGGCATGTCTTAAATTTAAATGACTATAAACCTTCAAAGTTACTGTATTATAGCGATTAAAAAGATACTTCGTTAGATCTTTCCATTTCGAAATAAAAGAATAAATCAAATATTTAAGTGTCTCTTCTTTTGGTACAAAATCTCTATTTTTACATAAAAAGAGAATATAATATTTTACCAAATCATAAAAAGTAGGATACGATCGTTGATATAAATCCACCAAAAGATAATCGCGTGATGGATATAGGATATATTGTTTTGGCTGAATATTCCCTAAGTTTTGAGAAAAAAATAATAACTCACTTTCTAATTCAACGATTAAATTATCCATATCTTCTATCGGCAGTTCAAAATTATCAGACAAGAACATAATCATATGTTCAATTTCTTCAAAGCGTTTTTTTAAGTTCTGATCATGTTTTAGACGATCATAGAAAATGTGCTTTGAAGTTAATAATTGATTAATAGCCAATTGAGTAACATATATATTTTTTTCTTCTAAAGACTTAAATGAAAAATGATCAATATTATGATTTAATTCAGCGGTAAGTTTGTGATAATAATCGGCAAGATATTCGTTCTCCAAAAAAATATTTTTGACAGAATATCCTTTTAAATTTCTTATAAGACTAACTGCAAAGCGAAATTTAAAAAACGTATAGTTCATAACCTCAGAAGTAGATTTATAGTATTCAACCGCTGAAGGAAACATACAATCAATGATCTCTTTTTTCAAAATGTCAAAAGGCCATTCATTGGCAGAATATGCTTCAACAAAATATGTAGTAAAAAATCTTCGAATTAACTGCTCATCTCCAACTACCTTATACGGTGAAGTTTCAAGTCTCAATCCGTATGGGTGAAGTCCTTCGTTAATGGTTGTGGCTAACCGGTTTAAAGTAGATTGGCTAATATATAACTCATTGACGAGTTCATTATTTGTCAAGTTCTCAACAAAAAAAACTTTTTCAAGCAACTTAAACCCTATTGACTCCCTAATTAATTGTTTTTGGAAATAATCAATCCCAATATGAATTGGTATTTTAAAATTCACTCCCTCTGAAGAAGATTCAAAATCTCCACCAATTTCACTCATTGTTTCCTTTAACTCTTCTAAGTAATTTTTTATGGAGCGGGTAGATGTATTGGTCCGCTCACTCAATGTATTAATCGTAATCGGCTCATTTGTTTCATAGAACATTTCCACCATCTTAATCTTACTTTGTTCTTTTAAAGAAATTAAATTCCACATACGATCCCTCATATTCTTTTTAAGACAAGTGACAATATACTTATAGTTATTCTACCTATATTATACCACAATGTTTTTATTTTGCACTTGTAGAGGTAAGAAAAAATACTGTGTTATAGAGTCAAAAAAGTTTGCGAAAATTAAATGAGAATAAAAATTTACTCAATTTTTACACTAGAGGGGGTAAATGTAGGTAATGCACTCTTTGTAAAGATTAGGTAAACTACCTTTGTGAAGGAAAAATCCATATATGTATGAATAAAACCCTGCACTAGACGTTTTGGTAACTGGCGGACTCACTAAATTTCACAAGGAGAATGCTTATGAATAAATTAAAAGGCAAAGAAAAAACCTAAAGAGCTTAATGGATATTATACATAAAGAAATAGACACAAGAAAAGGGGAATGAAACATTGAAAAAAAGTAAAATTTTAAATATCTTGCTTACTTCGGTAATGCTATTAAGTACGGTATTCACACCACAGATGTCGCATGCATTAGCAAGTATGCAAGCTGATGATGCAGACGCTACAAGTGAAGTTGAACCGGTAGATGCAGACACAGACGAAGAAGAGACGGATACAGACGATGGAGAAAATGTAGGTGAAGAACCCGCAGAAGATGAAGACGGAAACTCAGATGAAGGAAATGATAGCGCTGAAGAAACAGAAGTCGACGGT
>CAZEIB010000170.1:0-5304 GCA_964511785.1 uncultured Oscillospiraceae bacterium | reverse complement strand
TCTTTATTGGGCGCTGCAAAAGAGCTTTTACCTTTAAATAGCCTTTATTTTTTATTAGAAGCAGTGTACACTTTGCTTTTGTTTGTTTTACAACATCAATTACCTTTAAGGGCTTATGGCGTTTTAGAACAAATGTGTATTTTTGGATTACAGTTATTCTATGCCATTTATATAGGAGTGGTTCTTTATTATAGGGAAAATACCAAATTATGGCGTACAGTGGTAGTTGGACTAGGATGCTTTTGGGCTTCCAGTGGCTGGTTATTAATTGGAATGTTAACGGGTTAGGAGGAAAAGAGGATGAGTATTTCTATTGTAATGTTAGCAGTTGGAGTTGTAGGAGCCTTTTTTATTTATAAAATGATTTCTACATTGATATTACATTTTGTTTCGAAAAAGTGGATATTACAGATTATCAGTAAAGGAATAGGTTTGATTTTTGGAGGAACCTATCTTTATTTTGCAGGTTATTATATTATGGATAAGGAAACCACAGGAACCATGGGTTTTATAGTAGGCTTAATTCCATGGGTAATTTATTTGGCGTGGAAAATTTTTACAAAAGAAAAACTGATTGAAGATTAGTGATATGATGATGAAATACTGGTATAATATCATTAATTGACAAAATGGAGGAAGAAAAATGGTATCATTTTCAAATTATACAATACCACAGCTCCTTGACCCACAGGGTTTTCATTGTGACTGTGGAAAGCATCATGGCTGTGAACTTCGTTTTTTTGAATCTGGGGCAGGAGTAATTAATACCATTCCCCAAATATTAAAAGAACTGAATTGTAAGCAGCCTTATGTGGTATGCGATAAAAACACCTATGAAGCTGCAGGCAGACTAGTAGAGGAAATTTTGAAAAATGCAAAGGTTTCTTATCATCTTCATGTAATTCCAAAGGAAAAAGTGGAGCCGGATGAGTGGACGGTTGGGGATATTATTATTAATATGGATGTAACTTGTGATGTTGTGATGGCGGTGGGATCGGGTGTTATTAACGATGTTTGTAAAGTAGCTTCCCATGCCAGTGGAAAACCTCAGATGGTGGTTGCAACAGCGCCGTCAATGGATGGTTATGCTTCCTCCTCCTCCTCAATGCATATACATGATGTGAAAAAAACGGTATATAACCACAGTCCTGTAGCGATTATTTCAGACACAAATATTGTTGCCAAGGCTCCCATGCGCATGCTTTGGGCAGGGTTTGGAGATATGGTGGCAAAGTATATAGCAATTTGCGAATGGCGCATTGCTCATTTGGTAATTGGGGAATATTACTGCGAGGAAATTGCGAAATTAATGCGTAGATCAGTACAGCGTATTGTAGAAAATGCAGATCAACTTCTTTTAAGAGATCATAAAGCGATTGAGGCTATTATGGAAGGGTTAGTGCTGTCAGGAGTAGCGATGAGTTTTGCGGATACTTCAAGGCCAGCCTCGGGAATGGAACATTATTTCTCACATATGTGGGAAATGATGGCGGCTGAGCGCCGTACTCAAGCAGACCTTCATGGGATACAAGTAGGGGTAGGAACTTTGCTAAGCTTAAAATTATATGATTGGATTAAAACCCTTACGCCTAATCGAGAAAAGGCATTGAAAAAAGTAGAAAATTTCAATCGTAAAGAGTGGGAAACCATGGTACATAGAATTTTTGGATCCGCTGCACAGGAAATCTTTGACTTAGAAGATCAAATTCATAAAAATGACCCTGTAAAGCACGGGAAGCGCTTGGAAAAGTTGTTGGAAGGTTGGGAGAATATATTAGAATTTATAAAGGAAGAATTACCTGAAACAACTGTTTTAGAAAAGCAAATGAAAAAACTTGGGATGCCTTTAGTACCCGACGACTTAGGGATTAGTGATCAAGATACCAAAGATGCATTTACTGGTGCCAGAGAAATTAGGGATAAGTATCTATCTTGTACCATGTTGTGGGATTTAGGTTTATCTGAAGAAGCACGAGAACAGGTTCATGGAAAATAACGATGCTATTATCTACCATAAAAAATGGATGAATAACCTTTAGGAGGAAAAGATGGGAAAATATTCCATAGGTGTTGATTTTGGCAGTTTATCTGCCAGAGCTTTAATTGTTGAGGTGGCAACGGGAAGAGAAATTGCCACTTCAACATATCCTTATAAACATGGGGTAATGGCACAAAGTTTACCTGATGGTACAAAGCTTCAACCGGATTGGGCCTTGCAACACCCCCAAGATTATTTAGATTGTTTAAAAATTGTTGTACCAAAAGCAATGGAACAAGGGAAGATTGATCCTAAAGAAATTATTGGAGTAGGCATAGACTTTACTGCTTGCACTATGTTACCAATTAATAAAGAAGGTACTCCCTTATGTTTTTTAGACCCCATAGTTATGTGAAATTATGGAAGCACCACGCTGCTCAGCCTTATGCAGATAAATTAAATGAAGTGGCTGAAAAAAGGGAAGAAGCTTTTTTGGCCCGTTACGGCGGAAAAACTTCTTCTGAATGGATGTTTTCTAAAGTTTGGCAGATATTGGATGAAGACTTTGAAATATATGAAAAAACTTATCGCTTCATTGAAGCAGGAGATTGGATTGTTTATAAGTTAACGGGAGAGGAAAAAATAGGGAGTTGTGCTGCCGGATACAAAGCCTTATGGAATAAAAAAGATGGATATCCCTCAAAAGACTTTTTTAAGGCTTTAGACAGCAGGCTGGAAAATGTTGTTGAAGAAAAAATTTGTAAAAATGTTTTACCCTCTGGTACCAAAGCAGGAGAAGTACAGCAAGAGGCAAGTTTGTGGACCGGGCTAAAAGAAGGAACGGCTGTAGCTGTGGCCAATGTAGATGCCCATGTATCTTTACCTTCTTCCGGGAAAACCCAATCGGGGGATATGATTATGATTATGGGGACCTCCATATGTCATGCTGTAGTATATCATAAGACCTGCCTAGTGCCCGGAATGAGCGGAGTTGTAGAAGATGGTATTGTTAACGGGCTAATGGGCTATGAGTCAAATCAGGTAATGGGAGATCATTTTAACTGGTTTGTCAAAAATGGTGTGCCTGAGGAATATGCCCTTGATGCCAGAGAAAAAAAAGTAAATTTACATGAATATTTGACTGCTCTTGCTGAAAAACTTGAAATTGGAGAAAGCGGCTTGCTGGCATTGGACTGGTGGAATGGAAATAGATCCGTGCTGGTAGATGGTCAACTATCAGGTATGATGGTGGGAATGACCTTGCAGACCAAACCCGAAGAAGTTTATAGAGCTTTAATAGAGGCTACTGCTTTTGGTGCAAGGATGATTCATGAAACCTTTGAAAACCATGGTGTAGAAATAAAAAGACTTTATGCCTGTGGAGGAATTTCCCATAAAAACCCCTTTGTGATGCAATTATATGCAGATGTTTTAGGCAAGGAAATTGAAATAGTACGATCAAACGAAGCGCCGGCCTTGGCTTCTGCAATGTTTGGAAGCATTGCAGGAGGGGTGTATAAAGACATTGTAGAGGCAGCAGAAAAAATGGGAGGATTACTGGAGAAGAAATATACTCCTATTAAAGAAAATCAAGAGAAATATGGGGAATTATATAAAGAATTTGTAAAATTACATGACTATTTTGGTCGTGGAGAAAATAATGTGATGAAGAGACTGAAGCAAATGCAAACAGGAGTATTTGAACTGAAAAGTTAAGACAAAATAAAGAAAAGAGATTAGGTCAAAGTTTTTAAAGGAAAATTTTGACCTAATCTCTTTTAAGGCTACAACGAAGGGGGAGCAACAGACTCTATTGTTATAGGGTTTTATAAAATAATTCTATAAACAGTAGGCCGTTTAGGTGAACCTACTGCTTGTATAAATACTAAAATGGAAAAATGAGGTGTGACAAAGGGAAAAACAAAATCACACAATCTCAAAAACTAATCTAAATAATCTTTCAGTTTTTTGCTACGGCTGGGGTGGCGAAGTTTACGAAGAGCTTTAGCTTCAATTTGACGAATTCGCTCTCTTGTAACGCTAAATTCTTTGCCTACTTCTTCTAAGGTGCGTTGGCGCCCGTCATCTAAACCGAAACGTAGCCGTAAAACTTTTTCTTCTCTGGGGGTAAGGGTATCCAATACTTCCATAAGTTGCTCTTTCATTAAAGTAAAAGAGGCAGCTTCAGAAGGAGCTAAGGCATCTTCATCGGGGATAAAATCACCTAGGTGGCTGTCTTCTTCTTCGCCGATAGGGGTTTCTAAAGATACGGGTTCTTGGGCAATTTTAATAATTTCCCGTACCTTGGCCTCGGTAATGTTCATGGCTTTAGCAATTTCCTCAGGGGTGGGTTCCCGCCCATATTCTTGAAGTAATTGGCGAGAAATACGAATTAGTTTATTAATGGTTTCCACCATATGCACAGGAATGCGTATGGTACGAGCCTGGTCGGCAATGGCTCTGGTAATGGCTTGGCGAATCCACCAGGTGGCGTAGGTAGAAAACTTGTAGCCTTTACGGTAGTCGAATTTTTCAACAGCTTTAATCAAGCCTAAGTTGCCTTCCTGAATTAAATCTAAAAAGAGCATTCCTCGGCCAACATAGCGTTTGGCAATAGAAACCACTAAACGTAAATTAGCTTCAGCCAATTCCTGCTTAGCAGATTCATCACCTGCTTCCATTCGTTTAGCAATTTCAATTTCTTCTTCGGCTGTTAAAAGGGGAACCTTGCCAATTTCTTTAAGATACATTCTTACAGGATCGTCAATGGCAATACCGTCTGGAACGGATAAATCTTCTTTTTGGGGAGCATCTTCTTCTTCGTCTTCAGGCTGTTGAGGATTTTTACCATCGTTAACAACGTTAATACCTAAAGCTTCCAAATTTTCTAAAATTTTATCTAATTGATCCGGTTCCACTTCAAATTCTACCAGTTGATTCATGATATCCTTATAGGTTAAAGTTCCTTTAGCTTTTCCTTGCTCATATAGTTCGTTGATTTTTGCCTGCTTTATTTCTGGGCTGATACTCAACAAAATCACTCCTTTTAATATACCGTAAAATTACTTAGATAGGGTTTTGGTTAGGGTTTGAATTTGGTTTAAGACTTCTATTTTTTTCGCCCCTTGCAAGGAAGGGAGCTGTTGATGTAGTAGGTTCAGTTGTTTTTTTATTCCTTCTTGAGTAATGGTGTGCAAACAGTCTTCAGCCATTTTTAAAAGAAGATCGGGCTCTCCAGGAAGGTCTAAGGCAAAAATAGAAGAAACAAATTGGCGATCTTCATCAGTTTGCTGTCCTTCCAATAAAGAAGCGATGCTGGCTCCTTG
>CAZEIB010000169.1:0-5312 GCA_964511785.1 uncultured Oscillospiraceae bacterium | reverse complement strand
TCTACTTCCAGTGGATTCTCCTGATCACGGGAAAAACGGTTGTCATCTCCTCCATATTCCAGCAACCGGTGAATGGTTTTGGCTTCCATTCCTGTAGCCTCACTCATCCGCTTTGCTGCCCTGCCTGAGGGGGCACAGAGAACGAAGTTTTCTCCTTCCTTGGCCAATAATTCAATAATACAGTTAATGATGGTGGTTTTTCCTGTGCCGGGGCCACCGGTAATCACTAAAACTCCTTCATCTATAGCGGCCTGTACCGCTTTAATTTGCTGAGGGTGAAAAGTGATGTCGTTGACTTTTTCAAACAAAGAAATTTGCTCTAAGGTAAGATTTCGTGGCTGATAGGGAAGTGCCATCATTAGCTGGTGTAAACGCAAAGCCACTTCTCGTTCGGCAGAAAAATAAAGGGGAAGGTATAATAGGGTTTCTTCCTCTCCTTCTAGAGTAGGAGCCAGTTGAGCAACAATTTGCCTTTGTATCATCATTTCTTTTAGCTGGTTTTCCACCAAAGCCCTGTCGATGCGTAAAAGATAAGCGGCTTTTTCTACAAGTAGGTTACTGGGTAAACAAGTATGGCCGGAAGAAACAGCAGCATCTTTTAAAGCAAACAAAATACCGCTTGTAATACGCTCTTGAGATTCTAAGGAAATGCCAAGGGCCAAGGCAATGCGGTCAGCTGTTAAAAACCCAATTCCTTCAATGTCCTCTACCAAACGGTAAGGGTTACTTTGTATAACAGTTTTGGTGTTTTCTCCGTAACGTTTACTAATTTTTACAGCCAAAGAGGCAGAAACCCCATAACTTTGTAAAAAAACCATGGCAGAACGGACCACCATTTGTTCATGAAAACTTTTGGTAATTTGCTCTGCACGTTTTGCCCCTACTTTAGGTACTTCTGTAAGTCTATGGGGATGGCTGGTCATAATATCTAAGGTGTCTTTACCAAAGTGAGCCACTAACATTTTGGCAGTGGCAGGCCCTACTCCTTTAATTAAGCCGGAGGCCAAGTATCTTTCAATACCAAGAAGGGTAGTGGGCTGTAAAATATCACAACCTGTGGCTTTAAACTGTTTGCCGTACTGATGGTGTTCTGTCCACTCTCCTTGAAAAATTACCTGTTCACCGGAAGCTAATACAGGTAAAACCCCAACCACTGTAATATGCTCCCGCCCTTGGCGGGCCTGTAAAACAGTATAGCCATTTTCCTCGTTATGGTAGGTAATATCTTGTATCGTAGCTTCCAATGTGTTCAAAAAAGTCACCTCAAATGATTTTAATAGCTTTATTATATCATAGCCAATAATAAAGGGGTAAAAATATAAAAGAAGGAGAGAAAGAGTTGGCAATAAAAATAGAATAGGTTATAGTAAGAATACTTGAAAGAGAGGGAAAAACATGGCAACAAAACGAACTTTGGCAGATTTTCATATTGAGGTAGGTACCATGAAAAAAGGTCCTTTAAACGCAATTACAGATGTAGAAGGGGTTTTAGTAGGCCATGAAACTGTTGATACCCTAAGGGGAAAAACAGGGGTAACGGTGATTCTTCCCGGAAGTAAAAATCCTTTTATCCAAAAATCCAAAGGGGCTTGTTATGTGCTTAATGGCTTTGGAAAAACAGCAGGACTGATGCAAATAGAGGAATTGGGCAATATTGAAAGCCCTATTGCTTTAACCAACACGTTAAATGTAGGCCTTGTACAAGATGCTTTGGTTGAATATGTATTAAAGGAATGTGAAAAACAAGGGGTAGAGGCCACTTCCATTAACACTGTAGTTGGAGAATGTAACGACAGTCAATTAAATGATATTGCCCAAAGGGCGGTAACCAAGAAAATGGTCTTAGCTGCTATAGATAAAGCCGATAAAACTTTTTTGCAAGGAGACGTTGGAGCAGGAAAGGGAACCATTTGTTATGGCTGGAAGGGCGGAATTGGTTCTTCTTCAAGAGAAGTTATGGTAAATGAAAAAAACTATACCCTTGGAGTATTGGTACAAAGCAATTATGGGAACAGTAAGGATTTAATCATCAATGGAAAAAACCTTTCAGACCATCAAAAAAGCACCTTGAAGGGAAAAGAGATAAAAGAGATAGCAGAAACTGTAGATCAAGGCTCTATTATGATGGTGATGGCCACAGATTTACCCTTAAGCACCAGGCAACTAAAACGGGTGCTGAAAAGGTTAAGTGTAGCCATGGCAAGGCTGGGGTCTTATATTGGTCATGGAAGTGGAGAAGTAATGATTGGCTTTACCACAGTAGATCCTTTATATTTACATGAAAAAAGGGAAACCATTACCCAAGAGGTATTGCGGGAAGATTTATTAAACCCTGTATTTAGGGCGGCGGGAGAAAGCTGTGAGGAAGCTATTTTATTATCGATGCTTTGCGCTGATGAGGTAATGGGTTACAAGGGAAATAGGGTTCAAAGTTTAGGGGCATTTTTAAAGAAAAATCCTTTATAAAAAAGTTTTAATAAAAGGCTAATCAAATACTTATGTACTTTTCATGAAAGGAAGAGAAAAAATGTTAAAATATATTCTGTGGGATTGGAATGGTACCTTGTTGGATGATGTACAGATTGCTTTAGATGCCAATAACGAAATTTTTCCCACCTTTGGTTTAGCTCCTTTAGGGAAGTTAGAAGATTACCATAGGGTGTTTGGTTTTCCTATTAAAGACTACTATGAAAAAGTAGGGGTAGGAGAAAAAATATTTGATGCTGTTGCACAGGCCTGGTCTAAAGTGTATATGGAAAAAAGTAAAAATTCTTTTTTGCAACCTGGTGCCAAAGAAGCCTTGATGTTGTTTAAAGAAAAAGGATTAAAGCAAGTTATACTATCTGCCAGCAATCAAGAGCACCTTCATGAGCAAGTGAGCCGCTACCCTATTGAAAAGTATTTTGATGAAATGTTGGGATTAAATAATATTTATGCTGCCAGTAAAGTGGAAATAGCCCAAGATTTTTTTCAAAGGGAAAATATTTCCCCTAAAGAAGCCCTGTTTATTGGAGATACTTTACATGATGCCCAGGTAGCAAAGGCCATTAATTGCCATAGTGTACTTATTTCAAGGGGGCATCAACCAGCCTATAGGCTTGAAGAAGCCGGGATACCTATATTTAATAATTTAACGGAAACCACTCAATACATACAAAGACATTTTGCCCTATAATTAGGAGGATTCATGAACAAACCTTTACCCACCATACCCTTTGAGCAATTAGAATACCAAGGGCTAAGTTTGAAAAAAGCAAAAAAACAAAAAGAACTGGGTCTTTTTAATGCCCCTATTACCAGCCCTGGAAAAACTTTGGGGCAAATCATGGCCTCACATTTATTTACTTTTTTTAATTTCATTAACCTTCTTTTGGCCTTGGCACTTTTATCGGTAGGGTCTTATCAAAACATGCTTTTTATGGGAGTGGTATTAAGCAATACAGTCATTGGCACTTTTCAAGAAATACGGGCTAAAAAAACAGTGGATTCCTTACAGTTGCTGGCAACCCCTGATTTATTGGTAGTAAGAGACAATCAGCCCCTTTGGGTGAAAAATGAAGAAGTGGTTGTAGAAGATTTATTGGTGATTTTTCAAGGAGATCAACTAACGGTAGATGGGGAAGTAGTAGGGGGACAGGGGGCTGTAAATGAGGCCTTGTTAACAGGAGAAAGTGATCCTGTAGATAAAAAGATAGGAGACCTTCTTCTTTCCGGCAGCTATCTTCAAGAAGGCACCTTGTATGCAAAAGTAACCAAGGTGGGGGAAGAATCTTACGGGGCCAAAATTACCTTATCCGCCAAAGATATTAAAAGCCCTAAAAGTGAATTAATGGAAGATATGGAAAAGCTGATTAAAGCCATGTCTATGGTGTTGTTTCCCGTAGGGATACTGCTGTTTTTAAAACAATTCTTTTTATTAAACCTTCCCTTTAGTGAAGCTATTCCTTCATCTGTAGCAGCTATGATTGGTATGATTCCAGAAGGCTTGATGCTGTTAACTAGCTTGGCTTTAACAGTAGGGGTAGTAAAGCTAAGTAAGAAAAATGCCCTTGCCCAAGATATTTATGCCCTTGAATCCCTTGCTAGGGTAAATATGCTTTGTATAGATAAAACCGGTACTTTAACTAAAGGAGATATGGTGGTATCTCAAGTAATTCCTTGGCAAAATGGCCAAAAAAAAATGGAAGAAGCTATGGGGTATTTACTGGGAGGTCTTCAAGATTATAATTTAACCTTTACGGCTTTAAATAAACATTTTACAGCATTTAAAAACCAAAACTATGAGCAGGTTATTCCTTTTTCTTCTTTGCGTAAATATAGTGGGGTTTATAAAGAAGGGGTTGGTAGCTTCATCATGGGGGCGCCCAGCTACCTGTTTCCTAAAGGGCTAGAGGAAGAACTTCAAAGAAAAATTGATGAATCGATTATCAAAGGCTATAGGGTGTTAATGGTGGCTTATAGTACAAATCCTTTTAAAGAAAAGGAACTACCTGAAAGAATAGCGCCTTTAGGCTTTGTTCTTTTATATGATGAATTACGAGAAGATGCGAAGGAAACCATTGCTTTTTTTGCCAAAGAAGGGGTGGAGGTTTGCATTATTTCAGGGGATGACCCTAAAACTGTATCTTTAATTGGTAAAAAACTGGAAATGCCCGGGGCAGAAAGAGCTGTTGATGCTACAAGCTTAAAAACCCAAGAAGAAATATACCAAGGGGCATTGAACAACCGAATTTTTGGTAGAGTAGCACCGGAACAAAAAAAACAACTGATTAAAGCTTTACAAAAACAAGGTTACACCGTTGCTATGATGGGAGATGGGGTAAATGACGTGCCGGCCTTAAAGGCTTGCGATTGCTCTATTGCTATGGCAGGCGGATCGAGTGCGGCGGAAAAAATTTCCCGTATCGTGTTAGTTAATGGAGGCTTTGGCGCATTACCCCAAGTGGTAATGGAGGGAAGAAGGGTGATAAATAATATAGGAAGAACAGCCTCTTTGTTTTTGGTAAAAACTTTGTTTTCTGCACTGTTGGCTTTTTTCTTATTATTTTTACCTATGCAATACCCCTTTGAGCCGATACAAATGACTTTAATCAGTACCTTATTTGTGGGTATTCCTTCTTTTTTGCTGGCTTTAGAACCGAACCAAAACCCTGTATCGGGGCATTTTTTAAGAAAGGTTTTTACCAATGCCTTGCCCGGGGCTTTAACCATTGTTATTCAAATGATTCTTCTATTTATTGTATCAAAAATATTTTTATTGCTGAATTGTCAAGTCAAGTGCACCATCTGTAGAAAGACTTGAATAGGTGATT
>CAZEIB010000168.1:0-5317 GCA_964511785.1 uncultured Oscillospiraceae bacterium | reverse complement strand
TCAGAAGGTTCTTTTCCTCTGGCAAACAATATACAGGAAATATCCAGCATTCCCGCTGTTCTTACCACGTGCAAATTAGTTAGGCCTGTTATTAATACGGTTTTTTCTTTTACAAAGGCTAATACATCACTCATTAAATCTGCCCCGCAGGCACTTGATACTTCCCGATTCATTTGATCCTTACCTAGTATAACCCTTGCATCTAAAGCCCGAATAATGTCTTCTATTACCATCTATAATCACCTTTACCCATATTAGTTGAAAGGTTCTGTTTACTATGTTAGGATAACATGTATCAAGGATTTTGAAAAGGGGGTAACTCAATGCGTTACCATATCGATACCATCCCTTTGTGGGATGCGGTGAAGTTACAAGGAGAATGTCCCATCTGTGCTTTACGACGTAAAAACGAGTTAGCTGATGTACAGCGTTATTTAGGCGCTTCCGTAATGGAACCAGACACCCGAATTGAGGTTAATAAAAAAGGCTTTTGTCAAAAACACCATCAAATGCTTTTTGCCGAAAAAAACCGTTTAGGTCATGCCTTACTTATGGATTCCCATCTCAAAGAGCTAGAGGGAAAAGTAAACCAATTGCTTAAACAAGCTACCCAATTGGCCCAAGAAGGAAGTGAATCTTCTTCTTTTAAAAGGCTTCTTTCCGGTAAAAATGCTTCCGCAAACCAAGGAATTCACGAAAAAGCAATAGCCTTGCAGGCCCTAAACGAAGGCTGTATTTTATGCGAAAGTGTTGATAAAAACATGAAACGATATACCCACACTTTTTTTCATCTCTGGCAAAAAGATGTTGCCTTTAAAGAGGCTATTCAAAAAAGCAAAGGCTTTTGCTTGCCCGATACAAAAAGCTTACTACTTGTTGCCAGTGAAAAACTCACTGGTAAAGATTTATTTGAATTTGTAAATACTATAGAAGCCCTTACAAAAGAAAACCTCAACCGCTTAAAGGAAGAATTGGAGTGGTTTACCTTAAAATTTGATTATCGCAATCAAGATAAGCCTTGGGGCAACTCAAAAGATTCCCTTGAACGTACTATTAATAAACTTAGAGGATGGTCTGTTGGAGAGGAGCCTCACCCGGATAAATAGCACTATTCTTTATTCCACAATATAACGTTCTAATGTAACCTGTGCTTCCTTAATAATTTCCAAGGAAAACTCATCTGGATATCCCTCTTGATATACAATTCGTTTAATTCCTGCATTTACGATCATTTTTGCACACACTGAACAGGGCTGATGGGTACAGTATAAGGTTCCTCCATCAATAGAAACCCCAAGCTTTGCCGCCTGTATAATAGCATTTTGCTCTGCATGAATGGCATAGCATAGCTCTGCCCTTTGTCCTGAGGGGATTCCTAGCTTTCGGCGCATACACTCTCCCCTTTCAATACAGGTTTTAAGCCCTGATGGAGCACCATTGTAGCCTGTAGTCATAATTCTTTTATCCTTTACAATAACAGCTCCAATATTTCGGTTTGGCAAAAAACAGCTGCTCCATCCCGCAATTACGTGGGCTAATTCCATAAAACGATCATCCCATTTATCCATAAAAACCCTACTTTCAAAGTATATTGTTTTTAATTATAAAGTAAACATTTTCTTATTGTCAAACCCAATGTTAATCTTGTTATTTAGTTAGGAAGGTGGTACTTTGGTTCACCAAGGTCATCGTAGTCGGTTAAAAAAACGTTTCTTACAAGAAGGCCTTTCTTCTTTTGAACCTCATGAAGTACTAGAGCTTCTCCTTTTTTATACCATTCCCCAAAAAGATGTAAACCCCATTGCCCATGGTTTACTTAATACCTTCGGTTCTTTAGAAGGGGTTTTTTCTGCCAGTAAAAATGCCTTACTAACAGTTGATGGAATTGGAGAGCAATCTGCTCTCTATCTCATGCTTTTTTTACCTTTGCTGGATTACTATCAACAAGGTAAATTTGGAGAACAGCCAGTTTTCAATAATCGCAAAAAGCTTTTTGATTTTTGTCTCTCACTTTTGGCTCATAAAAAAGAAGAGCACTTCTATCTTCTATCTTTAGATGGATCCATGGGACTATTACAAACAATTCCTTTAACCAAAGGCAGCAGTAATCAAATAAGCCTTACGGTTAGGAGGATTGTAGAAGTTGCACTGCAAACAGGTGCCCATAGTATTGTATTATGCCATAATCATCCGGGTGGTACCCTTTCTCCTTCTAAAGAAGACATTGAAAGCACCTTAACCATCAAAGAAGTTCTTAAAGCTATTGATGTTATTCTTATTGATCACATCATTGTGGCCAAAAATAAAAGCTTCAGCATTTTTTCCTCCCTTGAAGCTTAAATTCTTGAAACCTCGAAAGGAAACTTTATGATTAAAACCATACGTCTTATTATTAAAACAGGCCTTATCGTTTTCTTCATTGGTCTTTTGGCTTTTATCGTTCTATTAATTTCTTTAATCAGCAAAACCATAACCTACAAAGAACCCATCCTTGTACCCGATGCCATTATTGTACTAGGCGCCCAGGTTAAGGCTGACGGTTCTTTATCGGTACAACTTACCGACCGTTTAGAAGCTGCCTATAAAGCTCACCAAACCTATCCTAAGGCTATTATTATCACTTGTGGCGGTCAAGGGCCCGATGAACCTATCGCCGAGGCCTTAGCCATGAAAAATTGGATGGTCAATAAAGGGGTTTTAGAGAGTAGTATTTTTACAGATACCACCTCTGTTAATACCCGCCTTAACCTTAAAAACGCTCTTACTATTCTTCAATCTGTTAATCCTTCTTTTAACCATGTATATATTGTTACCAGCGATTACCACCTGCCAAGGGCCCTTGCCCTTAGTGAAGATTTAGGTCTAACAGCTCAGGGGATTCCTGCCCCAACATTACCAAGTTACTGGATTAAAAATTATATTAGAGAAACCTTGGCTTGGGGGAAATATTACACACAAAAATATTTCAACTGGCCAAAATCGGGGATATAAGATGATGAACGAACAAACTTTTATCAATCAGCTGGAAAACCTTTTAAAACAAATGAATCTTTCCCTTTCCAATCATCAATTAAAGCAGTTTTATGCTTACCATCAATTACTTTTATCCTTTAATAAAGTAATGGACTTAACAGCCATTGATGATGAAAACGAAATGATCTACCGCCATTATATAGATTCTCTATCCATTCTTTCTTACAAAGAAGTTTTTATGGATTCTAAAAATATTATTGATGTTGGTAGCGGAGCCGGACTTCCCGGTATTCCTTTGGCTATTGCCTTGGAAGATCGTCATTTTTTATTATTAGATTCCCAAAAAAAACGTGTTGATTTTTTACAAGAAGTTGTCCATTCTTTAAACCTTTCCCAGGTTCAAGTTCTTCATGGAAGGGCAGAAGATATTGCCCATAACCCTTTATATAGAGAACATTTTGATATTGCAACAGCAAGGGCTGTTGCTCCTTTACCTGTTTTATTAGAATACCTTCTTCCCTTTGTGCGTAAAAAAGGCTATGCCTTGGCTTTAAAAGGGCCAAAAGCTATAGAGGAAGTAGCAAACAGCCTAACAGCTGCCATTACTTTAGGAGGAAATCTTCTCCCTTTATTCCCCTTATCCCTTCCCAACACCTCTTCTTTTTCACTGGAAGATTATTCGCCTATGCTGGCAATTGCGCAAAAAGAAAAGCCTACTCCTCTTAAGTATCCCAGAAAAGCAGGCTTGCCAACTAAACGCCCCTTATAAAAAACTTTGTTCAGCATAGTCTTTTATTTGTTTTGCATAAATAAAAATCCTCTTGATTTTAATCAAGAGGATTTTTATTGGAACATAAATTGTACAAATTAATACATTCCACCCATGCCGCCCATTCCATCCATACCGCCACCGGCAGGCATAGCTGCTGCAGGTTCCGGAATATCGGCCACTAAAGATTCAGTAGTTAAAATCATTGAGGCTACACTGGCTGCATTTTGTAATGCTGAACGAGTTACCTTTGTAGGATCGATAATTCCTCTTTCGTTCATATCAACATATTCCCCTTTAAGGGCATCATACCCATAACCTACTTTATGAGCATTCTTAATGTTTTCTACAATAACGCTACCTTCAACACCGGCATTTTCAGCAATTTGGCGTAGAGGTTCTTCTAATGCACGTAGTACAATTTGTACACCGGTTTTTGCATCTCCTGCAAATTTGCTTAATTCCCCTTGTACGTCGGTTACAACATTTAACAGGGCAATTCCGCCACCTGGTACAATCCCTTCTTCTACAGCAGAGCGAGTAGCTGCCAAAGCATCTTCAATGCGCAATTTCCGCTCTTTCATTTCTACTTCAGTAGCTGCAACAACTTTAATTACTGCTACACCGCCTGCTAATTTAGCTAAACGTTCTTGTAATTTTTCTTTGTCATATTCGCTGGTTGTTTCAGCAATTTGTGCTTTAATACTGGCAATTCTGCCTTCAATTTCTTCTTTAGAGCCACTGCCTTCTACAATAGTGGTGTTATCTTTGTCAATTTTAATTTGACGGGCAGAGCCAAGCATATCCATAGTGGTTTCTTTTAAGTCTAGTCCTAACTCATCGCTAATTACTTGACCACCTGTTAATACGGCAATATCTTGTAGCATTTCTTTACGACGATCTCCAAAACCAGGAGCTTTAACAGCCACACAGGTGAAGGTTCCTCTTAATTTGTTTACAACCAAGGTTGCAAGGGCTTCCCCCTCTACATCTTCAGCAATAGTTAACAACTTTTTACCTGCCTGAACCACTTGTTCTAAAATCGGTAAAATCTCTTGAATGTTGGAAATTTTCTTATCTGTAATTAAAATCAAAGGAGATTCCAAATTTGCTTCCATTTTATCAGTATCTGTTACCATATAGGCAGATGCATAACCACGATCAAACTGCATTCCTTCCACAATAGTCATTTCAGTTTTCATAGTGCTGCTTTCTTCAACGGTAATAACTCCGTCATTGCCTACAGTTTCCATAGCATCACTAATTAATACACCAATGGTATCATCCCCTGCAGAAATAGCTGCTACTTGTGCAATGGCTTGTTTGCTGGTAATAGGTTTGCTCAAATTTTTTAATCCTTCTACAGCAGCTTCCACCCCTGCTTCAATCCCTTTTTTAAGCACCATAGGATTTGCTCCGGCTGCTACGTTTTTTAGGCCTTCGCGTACAATGGCTTGAGCTAATAAAGAAGCAGTAGTAGTTCCGTCTCCGGCTACATCATTGGTTTTGGTAGAAACTTCTTTTAATAATTGTGCTCCCATGTTTTCAAAAGCATCTTCCAATTCAATTTCTTTA
>CAZEIB010000167.1:0-5410 GCA_964511785.1 uncultured Oscillospiraceae bacterium | reverse complement strand
TAAGTGCATCCCTATTATATCCCCTTTTATGCCATTGTCAATACAATATATAGTTTTTTTTAGGGTTATTTCTTCTGTTTTTTCTATATGTTGTGTTTTTCTCTTCCTCGATAAAAAGCCTTCAACACCTCATTTTTCTTGTCATTCTTCATCTTTTTCTGATTTTTTTCGTAAAAAAACTGACCCTATAGCATTTGGAAGTCAGTTTAGTTAGATATTTTTTACTTTCTTTTTTTTGCTTGATACACTACAATATGGACTTTTTAAAAAATTTTATTTCATAGCTTCTTGCAATATTTCAAGGTTTTTTTTCATACCTTCTATGTAATACTCTAATACATCTTCTTCATTGGCAGTTACAAGAGGATCTAACGTATAAATAGCTGAACCTGTTTGATTGCTAATGGTTTGTGCTGCCAAACTTTCATATTGGGGTTCTACAAATAAAGGTACTCCGGGATGACTTTCAATACTCTTTATCACTTTAACCAATTCCTTTGGGTTTAAACTTTCCTCAGGATCCTGGGTGATGATGGCTACCACTTCTAAGCCATAAGCTTTTGCAAAATAGGGAAAAGCCTCATGAAAAGTAACCATTTCTTTTTTAGGTAATTCTGAGGTAACTTTTATTACCTCCTCGTTCAGGGCCTTTAATTTTTCCACATAGCTCTTTTCATTTTCCTGAATTTCCCTCTCTTCTTTTGGAAAAGCTTTTTGAAGGCCTTTAGATAAATTTTCGACCATGATGATGGCATTGTTTACATCCAACCATATATGAGGATTCACCTCATGTTCTTCCTCGTGGTCATCTTCTTCATGATGGTGATGTTCCTGTTCATTTAGTAAAAAAACAATCCCCTCTGATGCATCAATCATTTCCAAAGAAGGAAATTGCTGAAATACTGGTTCTAAAAAAGTTTCCATTCCTGCTCCGTTAAGGGCTAGCACATGGCCTAGGGAAAGGGTTTTTAAGTTTTGTGTAGTCAGCTGATAATCGTGTAAACAGCCTGTTTGTTCTTGGGCCAAATTTTCTACTTCCAAGGTATCTATATTCACTGTAAGGTTTTTTACCATAGCGTATATGGGATAAAAAGATGTAATAATTTTCTTATTTTCTTCTCCATAAGTACTTCCTATAGGAGAAAAGCTAAACAGTAAGAAAAATATCAGTATGGTTGCTATTATTTTATTTTTTTTCATGTTTTCACTACCTAACTTTTGGTTTAAATATTAAAATAGGCTTTTGCCTGATGAATATCATTTGCTACTTGGCTTTGTAGTTCTTCTACAGTACTAAAAGCCTTTTCATTTCGAATATGTTGTAAAAAGTAAACCCTTACTTTTTGTCCATATAAGTTGATATTTTCATTTAACAAGTGTGTTTCAATGGTAATCAAGCCTGAGGGTAAGGTAGGTTGGCTGCCAATATTAAGTATCGCAGGGTAGATTCCTTCTTGGGTTTTTAACTGAGCAATATACACCCCATAGGCCGGCAATATTTTATCTTTAGGAGGCAGCATATTGGCTGTTGCAAAGCCTAATTTCCCTCCCGCTTTTTTTCCATGAACAATTTTTCCTTGAATACTGTAAGGTTTGGAAAGGAGTTCTGTGGCTCTTTTTACGTTACCTTCTAAAAGGTAATTACGAATAACTGTAGAGGACACTACTTCCCCTTTATTGGTAACAGGGGGCACTTCTTCTACAAAAAAACCGTATTTTTTTCCGTATTCCTTCATTTTTTCAGGTGTGCCTAAGCCATTTTTCCCAAAAGAGTAATTAAATCCGATGACGATGCCTTTAGGTTCCAGAGGTAAAATGACTTTTTCAATAAAATCTTGAGCAGATAAAGACCTTAAGGCATCGGTAAAATGCCATATAATCATCTCATCTACCTGTTCTTTCGCCACCAAACAAACCCTTTCAACTGCAGTGGTTAGCTCTTTTGGGGCTTTCCCCGGTGCAATTAAATGTAAAGGATGAGGGTAAAAAGTGGAAAAAATTAAAGGGGCATCACTTTTTTTTGCCAGTTCTTTTCCTTTTTTTAGTAAAGCTTGATGGCCTAAGTGGACACCGTCAAAAGTACCTAATACCAATATGCCATTTTTACTACATGCTTCCATTAAAAAAAACAATTTCACTTATGCTACCTCTTTTGATTTTATTCAATACCCTGTAAGTAAGTTTTTAAGCGAACTCTTTCATTTTCCTTTTGAATAATGCCAAGAAGTCGTCTATCTTTATGGTATAACCTATAGTTCTGATTATCCTTCATGGGCTCAAAAGCATCTCCCGCCATTGGCCTTCCAAAAATAAAATGATTCCACTGGGAGGAGGGGAGAAAAACTTTAGGAATATAAGCAATGGGAAAATCCAAGGGAAGAAGACACTCTTCCAACCTTCCCTCTTCTTTGGCTTTGTTTACTTCCTCCAAGGTATACCCCTCTTCTAAAGTAAAAGCCCCACTTTTACTACGCAACAAAAAAGACATGTGGGCAGGACACCCTGCTTGATGCCCTATATCTTCACAAAGGGTGCGAATATAGGTGCCCTTTGAACAAAGTACCTTTATTCCAAAACGGTTAGGCTCTTCATACCACAAAGGTTCAAGGGCGTAAATTTGTATTTTTCTGGGTTTTAGCACTACCTCTTCTCCTGCTCTTGCTAAATCATAAGCTCTTTTCCCTTGAACTTTTAACGCTGAATAGGAAGGAGGGGTTTGCTCAATTTCTCCCACAAAAGTTTTTAATGTATTTATCACTTTTTCTTTTTCAGGAAACTTTTGACTTCTAGCAAGAACCTTTCCTTGGCTATCTTGCGTATCGGTTTGAATACCAAAAAATACTTCCGCAATATATTCTTTTTCCTTATCCAACATGTAATCAAAAAGCCTAGTAGCTCTTCCTACCATAATAGGTAAAACCCCTGCTGTTTGTGGGTCAAGGGTACCTCCATGACCTATTTTTTCTTTAGGAAAAAGTCTTTTAATTCTTCCTACCACTTGTGCCGAAGTCATCCCAGGAGGTTTAATCACACATAAAAAGCCATTCATGGCTTCCCCTCATTTAGCTGATGAACCATTGCTTGAGCCACCCTATGAAGGGCTTCCTCCATAGGCGCTTTAATGGTACAACCTGCTGCTAAAGGATGGCCTCCACCATGAAATAGTCCTGCAATTTTTGCAACGTCATAAGGAACAATTGAGCGAAGGCTAAATTTTATACCATTTTCCGTTTCCTTACCAAAAAAGGCCATTTTTACCCCGGTAATGTCAATACCGTAGTTTACAATTCCATCAGTTTCTTCCGGTAAAATATTTTTAAGTTCCTCTTTTGTCAAACACATTCCTGCTATTTGATGGTTTTCATAATACGTTAAGCTACTTAATGCCTTCGCTAAAATCTTTGTTTGCTCAACGCTTTTTTCTCTGAACAACAAGCGATTAATTTTATTTACTTCTACACCATAACTAACCAGTTTACTGGCAACTTCCAAAGTTTCAGCCGTAGTATTATCAAAACTGAAGTTTCCCGTGTCAATGGTAAGGCCTGTATATAATGCCGTTGAAATCTCTTTATCTAAAGAAATATTTAATGTTTCGATTAAGTCAAACATTATAATACCTGTAGCACTGGCAGACTCATCTACAAAGTTTAACTTTGCATAATGAGGGTTGGTGCCATGGTGATCAATTTGAATGTTTTGATCAATTGCAAAAAACAGCTCTTCACTTTCCCCCAGTCGCAGCTGGTCCGAAACATCCACAGCAATGGCTAAATCAAAGTCTTTTGCCAAATAATTTTGGGGCTTTGCAATTTCTTTTACTTTATCCATGTAAAGTAAATTTTGAGGCACCAAATCAGAACAGACAACCTTTACTTTTTTGCCTGCTTTTTCTAAGGCCCTTTGGAGCCCTATTGCACTACCTATAGTATCTCCATCGGGAGCTACATGGGTAAATATTAATACTTTATTGCTTTGAATGATTTGGTCTATCATTTCACGGGAAAAGGACCTATTAATTCGATTGCTCTGTCCCATCTTCTTCATTGGTGTTTTCCTCTCCCATAACCTTATGTAAAATATCTGCAATATGCATACCATAAGCAATGTTTTCATCTTTTACAAAGGTAAGCTGAGGGCTATGACGAATAATCACTCTTTTACCTACTTCTTTACGAATAAATCCTGCGGCTTTATTTAAAGCTTCCAGCAACTCTTTTGCATTTTCTTCTTCTAATACACTAACAAAAACTTTTGCAAAACTTAAATCATTGGTTAAATCAACCCTTGTAATACTATAGGTTCCTTTAATTCTAGGATCATTTAAATCTTCTCTTACAATGTGGTTAATCTCTTTTCGAATTTCCTCAGCAATCCGTTCCGTCCTTTGTCTGTTCATGGTTTTCTCCTCTCTACATAAGGGTATAAGTTCCACCCCTTAAGAGATGGAACTTATACAGTTTATCTTTCAATTTCTTCCATATTATAGCATTCTATAATGTCGTTTTCCTTAATATCGTTATAGCCTTCCAAACTAATACCGCACTCATAACCTGCCAATACTTCTTTTGCATCATCTTTAAATCGTTTTAAGGAGGAAAGCTTTCCTTCAAAAATAACAACATTATCTCTTAATAAACGTACTAATGCATTACGCATCATTTTTCCATCTTGTACGTAACAACCTGCTACAGTACCTGTACCAGTAATTTTAAAGGTGTTTCGTACCTGAGCATGACCAAGAACCACTTCTTTATATTCTGGTTCCAGTAATCCCTTCATGGCTTTTTCAATATCTTCTATAGCTTGATAAATAACCCTGTATAGGCGAATATCGATTTTTTCTTTTTCCGCCATTTCTCTGGCACTATTGTCCGGGCGAATGTTAAAGCCGATGATAATGGCATTAAAGGCATTGGCCAAGTTCACATCATCTTGGGTAATGGCACCCACACCACTGTGTAGTACTCTAATTTTCACTTCATCATTAGAAAGCTTTTCAAGGGCTTGCTTTACCGCTTCTACAGAGCCTTGAACGTCAGCCTTAATAATAATATTTAAGTTTACCATTTTCCCTGCATCAATGGTAGAGAAGAGATTATCTAAAGTTACCTTACTGGTTGCAATTCTGGCTGCTTTTAGTTTTTCTCTACGCTCTTGGGCCACCTGACGGCTTAAGTGATCTGCTCCAACGGCCATCATTTCGTCCCCTGCAGAAGGCACATCCCCAAAGCCAGCTACTTCAACAGGAATAGAAGGGCCTGCTTCTTCTACTCGTTCTCCTCTATCATTTAGCATAGCACGGACACGCCCTGAAGCCATTCCCGCTACAATATTATCCCCAACACGTAGGGTTCCGTTTTGTACCAGTACTGTAGCCAAAGGTCCTCTGGCTTTATCCAGTTTTGCT
>CAZEIB010000166.1:0-5436 GCA_964511785.1 uncultured Oscillospiraceae bacterium | reverse complement strand
AAGCCATGTTAAACGACATCACCTCCACTGCCACCATGAGCTTAAAGGACAGCCATGGCAACATTATTGCTGCCCTACGGGACAGTTTTGAAAAACAAGTAGATTTTACCTTAACCATTGAAAAATAATTTATAAAAACCTTAATATAAAAGAGGCTTTCACCAAGAAATTGGTGAAAGCCTTTTTTGCCTATGTTATTTGCTTACGTTATTTACCCTTGTAGCTTTTTATTTATCATCTGTTTTATTCTCTATCTTTTTTTCTTTCATATCCCCATAGAAAGCACCAAAGGTTGCACCAAGGCCCACTCCTATGGCAATACCTAGGCCTAAGTTGTCAAGCAACAGCCCTAAGGCAGCCCCTAAGGCAAGTCCTACCCCTATACCAATGGATAATCCTGTAGCCAAGTTTTTGATTTTTTTCTCCCTTTTATTCGTTTTTTTCATTTACACTACTCCTTTTTTATCATAGATTTTTTTCTTATAGTTATTACTTAAGCTCAATTTCTACTTTTATCAAATAGATAGGGTTTTTATTCAATGGGCAGGTAAATGTCTGTTAAACTTTTACTTTTTAAATTTCTTGGGGGTTGGGTTACATACAGTTCAAAGGGAAAATCATCCCTTGGTTTCATAGATTCACTTTTGAATAAAAAATCATAGTAAGCCCAGTTCCAAGCTTTTTCATATTCGTTTAATTTAAGGTTAAAGTGCAGTATGGCATATTTTCCCGAAAATTTCATTGAAGAAATTCTTCCTTCTTCAACAATTTTTCCCCCAAGGGGTACGGTCATGGCAACACTGGTTTTTAAGTTTTCTTCCTTGGTAATAAAAGGGTTATCATGGTAAATGGTCAATACCTTTGTTTCTTTCTCATTTATTAACTGGTTTTTTTCTGCAAAAGCAAAAAGTTCCTTCACCATTTTTTTGCTATTTTTTCTAAAATCTACATAACTGCCTGTAAACCGAATGTAGATGATTTGCATAGCAATATGTTTCACTTCAATTTCTGTTTTTTCCATATTCATTCCCTCCTGCTACCAGTGTACAAGGTTATAGCCTTTAATCATTGGCCATTCTTGCTCTTTTATAACTTGAAGGAGGCATATGAAAATGCTTTTTAAAAGCCCTGTTAAAACTACTGGCATCACTATATCCATACCTTTGGGCAATTTCTGTCATGGTTATATCCCTTCGCACTGTTAAAAACAAGGCCGCTCTTTCCATTTTGGTTCTAACAATAAACTGGTTAAGGGTTTCTTTACTGTGTTTACTAAAAATACGGTGGAAGTGAAACTTTGAAAGGTGAACATTTTTTGCTACATCCTCTAAGGTAATTTTTTTGTCTAAATGGGCATTAATATAATCTTGGGTTTTATTGATAAACCGAATATATTCCTCCATCCTTTCCATTCCACCTCCACCTCTCTCTTGGTTCTTCTGTTCTAACTGTCAAGGGGCAAAACCTCATTCCCCTTCCATCATCACCATTTTGGCTACTTCATTCATCCGTGTAAGAAGGTCGTCTAGGTTTTCTTTGGTTAAGCCCTTACTTACTCCTTCCTCTATAACCTGATCTAAGGCGTCCATGCCCTCATAGGTTTCAAGTAAAGGGTTGTTGACGGGAATAACCAATTTTTCTGCTATAGAGCGATAGTTTTCAATGCTTTCAAGGGAGATTAACCAGTCATCCTTTTCCCATCTTGCAAGGGTTTCTTTTTCTTTCTCAATGGCTTGGCGTAAAGGTTCCTTCTCATCCTCTTTGGCTGCTAACAGCTGTTTTTCAAGTTCTACAATGGTTTCTTGTTTTTCAGCTACCTTTTTATCATAATCCTTAGGCCTTAAAGGGGTGTTTTCATCGGGAAACAAGCTGTATATAAAGTCTTCATTCATCTCTTGAGCCATAAATGCCATTAAAGCCAAGGCGGCCTCTTTGTTTTGCGCCCTTTGGGGTATGGCCATTACCTCTATTTTTCCTTGAATTTTTTGCCCCGTTCCTTCATCAAAACCGGGCATTAACATCATTTTAGTACGGTTACTGTCGTTATAGTTAATACCGAAACCCTGATAATAGTTGTATATCAAAGGCATGGCATCGAAGTTTTCTTCAAAGCTATTTATCAGTTCTTGTTTTTCCAATAAAAACAGTACTTCTTTTTTAAATTTTTCTTGGGTGAAATCCGGATATTCTTCCTCCCCTTGAAGGAGGTATTCTCGGGTCATTTCCTTTAAATATCCCTTCACACCACCCCAATACTGTATTACGATATATTGAGGGTAGTCTTCTTCATATTTTTCTTTCCATGTTTCCAGCAAAGTAAAAAGTTCTCTATAGGTGCTAGGCACCTTCCCCAGGTTTACTTCCTCCCAAGGGGTTTCGTTTAAGGTCCAAGTATTTAACATAATATTTAATGGGTAACCCATCACTTCCCCATTTTTCCCTGTAAGGGCTTGTACCACACCGGGGTACATTTTTTGAACCTTTTCCTTTAACAAAGGATCTTCTATAGGAATAAAAAAATCTTTTTCCATCAGTTGATTAAAGCTTCCCGGGCTACTTAGCACACAAAGGTCTATGGCCTCCCCTGAAAGAAGGAGGGTTTCAAGGCCTTTTTCACCATAGGCGTTTTCCTTTATATATGTAAGGGCAATGTCCGGCCGTTTTAAGGCAAAGGCCTGTATGACATTTGAAGGCACTACCCCTGCCAGCGTTAAAAGAGTCTCTTTAGGGGGTAAAGTAATGTCCCGTAAAAATAGCTGATTACCACTTAGGTAAGCATATATTCCTTGGGAGGATAGGGCAATCGTGTTTTTTCCTGTATATTCTGTAGGCATATACCCTAAAAGCTTTTCTTCCCCTTGTTGGTTGTGGCCGATAATTTTTCCCTTTTGTAATTGAAGGGTTTGACCCTGCCAATAGGTAAAGACACTAGGTTGCTTTTCTTCCGGTGGCAAAGTAAACCAGGGGGTCACTTTGCCCTTTTCTTTTACACCCTTATATTCTCCATGGTTATTTAACACCATCAATTCCCCTTCATCCCCAGGGGCTATAAAAAAGTTTTCCCCTTCTAAAGGTAAAGGAGCATAACTTCCGCTGGGTAAATCATAGGCAAAAAGTTCTTCTTCTCCCCAGTGTCCCTCTTCACTTTTTTCCAGTAGCAGATAAAAGGTTTCCCCTACTATAGCAGCACCAGAAAACCCTCGGTATTGAGGTTCTCCATCAATGGTAGTACAAAGCATCTCTTGGGGCAATACAAATTTTTCTTCCCAGCCCTTTTCTGTAAACAGGCTAAGGCTGCCTTTATAAGGGTGGTAACCATAAAGGTTTTCTCCCTGGGCAACCAGTTTTACAAAGGCTTTTTCCCAAAGAAGCTTTTGTGCTTCTTCTTGCGGGGCTTCACTCATATAATAGTATTCTTCCACCCCTTTTTCTTCCCAAACTACTTCACTGGTACCCTGGTTTGTGTTTACCCTGTAAAGTTGCCCCGGGGCCAGTAAGTATAAAGTTTCCCCTACAAAGCACAGGTCTGTAAAGTAGTATAGGTTTTCAAAGGCAATATGGTTTTTCCCCTCTTCTCCTTTTACAGTGGGTACAAAAAATATCCACTGACAAAAGAATAAAAAGCTTAATAGCAGGGCAAGGGTTTTAACATATGTTTTTTTCATTTTTTCCATCTCCTATAAAAAGTAGGTGGTAGGTAAACCATAAGCGGTTGTCATATGATTGCATCAATAGGCATTTTTTAGGTTCTTCTTATTTGCCTACATTATAAAAGGAGGGGGAAGTTTTAGCAAGAAATGTAAATTGAAAATCTATTTCTTGCTAAAATCCTGGTATAAACACAGGCCTGTTAAGCCTTTTTATTGGTTTCATATCTCCCCAAAAACAGTGGCACCAAGGCTCTTTTTTTCCCTTTCCTCCTTCTTGTTGTTTTTTGGCAGGTTTTTTCTTTATCCTTTCTTTTTACCCCCTTGTAAAAGGGAAATAAACCTTTATAATAGAAGCACTTGTGTTTTAAGTTCTTACAATAACAAAAGCAGGTGAGCCTATGAAAAAACAAAGCAAATTTATTACTCGTCTCAGGCGAAATTCTTTAATTGATTTACTCTTTACCATTGAGGGGAACCCCAAAATTTTAATTTGGCTGGAACCTTTATGGGGAATTCCTTTTTATTTAATTAACCCCTATATTTCTCTTTTTATGCGGGATAACGGGTTAAGCAAGGTACAAATCGGCTCCCTTCAAAGTATTTTTATGATTTCCCAAGTCATCATCGGTCTGTTTGCCGGGGCCTTGGCAGATAAGTTCGGCCGTAAAAAAACCACTGTATTCGGAGATTTTTTCGGCTGGAGTGTGGCCATGTTGGTGTTTGCCGTATCCAACAACTATTGGCTGTTTTTGCTGGCATACTTTTTAAACAGCTTTGAGCAAATTAACCAAACTTCTTGGGTTTGTTTATTGGTAGAAGACGCCAAAGATAAAGATATTTTAAATATTCATAACTGGGTTACCATTGGAGGATTGGTTACTGTAATTTTCGCCCCTTTATCCGGTATATTTATCAATGCCTTTTCTATTGTACCGGTGGTACGGGTATTGTATGTTATTTTCAGTTTAAACATGGGGTTAAAATCGTACATCACTTTAAAGTACTGTACCGAAACCCAAATTGGTATGCGTAAAATGGCAGAAAACAAACACCGCTCTGTTCTTTCCATGGTAAAAGAAAACTACGCCTTTGCTACCCTTAAAAAGTTTTTTACCGATGGGCCTAAAATTAAAATTTTATTAATTCAAGCCATTTATGGGGCAGCCCGCATGGTTACCGTTACCTTTACCAATATTTACGCTAAAGAACAACTTTTTGTGCCGGAATCTTTTTTATCTTACGTGCCTATTATATCCACAGGGGTTATGATTATATTTATGTTTGGCCTACAGGATAAAATTAAAAAAATTAAACTGCCTATGATTGCCGGTACCTTTTTGTATATTCTATCTCAAGCTGTGCTGATACTCATTCCAAAAAACAACCTGCCCCTGTTTATTTTATACACTTTTATTGAAGCCATTTGCTTTGCTTTGGTATTCCCCAGAAAAAGTTCTTTGGAAACCTTCTCTTTGGATAAAAACGACCGTGCAAGGGAGTTGGCTTTGCTAACCACCCTCACCTTGGTCCTTTCCTCTCCCTTTGGTTTTATTGCCGGTAACCTGTCGGAACTGAACCCCATTTTACCCTTTGTATTAAACATTGGCCTATTTATTTTAGGTTTTCTGGTGCTGATAACGGTAAAAGAACCTAACCCCCATCAAATGTACGAGGAAGGGTAAGGTTTATACAAACCTCAGGGTGTTGATAAAGTCACCACCCTTCAAATAAATGAAATCTCATTTATTTGGGCTTGCAGATTTATCTTGTAGCATTGCTACTTTTA
>CAZEIB010000165.1:0-5452 GCA_964511785.1 uncultured Oscillospiraceae bacterium | reverse complement strand
AAAAGGGTTTTGAGGGGGCTTATGTTGCTTTTTCATGGTTTTTCCTCCTAAAAGGGTAAACAAATACAGGCAAAGCCTTGCCTTAAAAAGGGTATAAAGAAAAGGGCTAAAAAAGGGGTTCAATAGGTTTTTTAATCAAATTCTTTTACCATCATATCTACTTTTTGCTCTAGTTCCTGTAAAAAAATTTGGGGGGTTATTTCCCCTTCTTCCACTTTGGTAAAAAGCTCCGGGTATTCTTCATACAACTGGCTAATGGGGTTAAAGGGGCTAATAAAAAGGTAAGGGGCCAAGTTTTGCTGATAATCTTCAAGGGCAGGGGTATCAATAACGTAAGGGGGCTGGTTATCATAAAAGGCTACGGCTTCTTGGTAATAGGCCATTTCTTCTTTAAGGGCGGTTTGGTCTTTTTCTTCCGCTTTTGCTAAGGCTTTTTGTAGTTCCGCCAAGGTTTCCCTTTCGTAGTTTTCGGTACTTTTATCTATAGGATAGGCAATGGGGGTAGTGGTGCTAAATAATAGGCCGTTGCCATCGGGCATGCGCATATCCTGATAAGACAGGGCAAAGTTACAGGCCATGGTTTGGTTTTTACTGTAGGGGTTTACCACAAAATACCGCATATTCATAAAAGCAGTACCTACCACCCACTGTTGGTCTTTTTGAAAAGCCAAGGGCATAAAGTGATATTGATCATTGCTTAAGGGGAAGTAGGAGACAATGATATTTTGATGGCTATTCCAATAATCTTGAGGCAAGGCTTCCTGATAAGCTTCTTGGGCTTTGAGTACTTCTAAAAAACGGGTAACCAAAGTGACCATTTGTGGGGAAGTAAAGGAAGGAGAGCCTTGGTTGTAGGCCATTTCATCCCAGTAGGCAGATAAAAGATTAGGCAGCGTTAGGCCATAGGGCAAAAACAACACCCATTTTTCCCCATAAAGGTTGTGATTGGTTTGGTACCAATTGAGATAAAACTGCAAAAGGTCTTCGTAGGTGGTGGGAATAGGCAATTTGCTTTCTGCAAAAAAATTGGGGTGATAGGTAGGGGTTTCAAGAAATACTTCCTGGGGGAAGGCCAATACTTTTCCATCTTCCATAAAGGCATTTTGAAAACTTTGGGTAAAGGTTTGGGCAATTTGGGCAATTTCCGTATTTTGAGCCATATCTGCCCCAAAACCTTTGCTTTTAATAATGGATAGGGAATTGGGGTCTGCTAATACATATACATCTACCTTGTCATCCTTAATCAGCATGTCTTGTACAAAGCGCTCTTCTTCGCTAATGGGCAGGTCTCGTACAATGGTTAAATCCCCTTGGGGAAAGCGCTGCATAAAAGCTTTATACGTACCGGATTTGCCGATATTATCTACCACCACCAAAGGGGGGCGGGTTAAAAGGCTGTTGGCATCAATAGATTTAACCACCAACATGGTATCTTCATCCCCTGCAATATGGGCAACAAGGGTGGGGGTAATAAAGGTTAAATGATAAAAACTGCTTTCAAGGAGGGGGGCTACAGTTTCAAGGCTATTGGTATTTGGGTTAAAAGTATTTAGTAAGGTATTTTGAATGACATATAATTGATTGTTTGAAAAAATCAATTCTTCATAGGCAATTTGGGGGTTTAAAGAGGTGAGTAAGGTTGTTTCCCCTGTGGTAGGGGCAATGGCAATTAGGTTTTTTTGTAAAATCCCATCTACCCGTTTTTCCTCAATGGCGGCAAAGCCTGTGGGAGGGTAGGGGATAGCCAAGGTGGTGTTTTGAACAGTGGTTAAGGTTTCTTCCTCGGTGGTTAAATGATAGGTAATTAAAGTTTCTTTGTTTTCTTCCCTTTGATAAAGGAAAATTTTCCCATCAAAAATTCCTTGAAAACCGCTAGGGTCATAATAACCTTCTACCTCTTCTTCTTTTACTTGGCTTTGTAAAAAGGCAGTGGCTTTTTCCATAGGGGCAAGGGTATAGGTACCCTCTTTTTGAACAATTTCCTGTAAAGTATAATCCCTTGAAGAAAACAGGTATAAGGTGTCGTTATCACTATACAGGCTGTTAAAAGCCCCATTGCGCCAATCATCGGGGGTAATGGCATTGCTAACAAGGGTGTAAGTTTCTTCCCCGGGGGTTAGTGCATACAGGCCACCGGGTTTTAAAAAATATAACAGGCCATTGGCAGGGGCCAGGGAAGAAATACTGCGATCATCGTAAGCACGGTTGAGGTTTGCCTTTTCCCCTAAAACAGCAGAAGGAAAAACCAGAAACAGGGCAGTACATAGGTACATAAAAGAGAGTAAAAGGCTTATAAGCTTATTTTTGTTTTTCATGAAATCTTCCTTTCTGAACGTTCTGAACTTTCTTAAAGGGATTTAAAGGAATAGAGAGAAAAGGATTGTTTTATAAGGTATTTACTCAATAGACGATGGAGAAATGAAAAAGGTTCCCTTTTTTGTAAATTTTACAAAGGGGAAAATAGATGGTGTTTGAAATTGAAAAGATCCTTTGATATAGTAAATAGATAAAAGACTGTAAAGGAGGAACCTATGCATCAACAACACCAATACAAAGTGCCTGATGAAGAGTTTATACGGGGAAACCTCTCTTTACTAGTGCCCGGAAACAAAGGACGAGTACTGGATGGAAGAAGAACTCCTGGTTATATTGAAGAATATAATCCAATATCAGCAATGTTTATTTGGCGAATTACAGGGTTTGAAGATGAGGGAAAAACTTGGGAAATACCGGCAGAACAGATTGTATATTATCAATTTGAAAAAAACAGTAAAACCCTTTCTTCCTTGTTGAAGGAGGAAATTGAAAACCGCTGCAAGGTGTTTTCTAAATCGATAATAATAAAGGGAAGCCATCAGGCACTGAAAAATACGGAAAAACAGATGAAAAAACAGGAGTTGATTGCTGAAAAGTGGTTAAAAGAGCATTCGACTTTTCTAAAGAATAAACAGACTATTTGTTTTTCCCAAGAAACAGGCTATAAAGCATTATATCAAGACAGTAAACAATATTTTACCTTTTTAGGCTTAGAAGAACTTGAAGAGAGAACAGCCCAAAATTATATACTCAATCCTTCCTCAGGAGAGTGGCTTAAGGGAATGAAAATTGTCATGGCAGAAATGGGATTGATAGATTTTAAAGGCCTTATTCCCAGAACAGAAGATATTTTTACAGGAGTAGGAGATAAACAAGCAAGGGAAAAGTATATTCTTTCTCGTATGGCTTTTTTAAAAGTTTTATTTCATAAACACAACATTAAGGAAGTTCCTTTATATAGAGGGATGTCTAGTGAAATGGAACTTTTTAAAAGCCCTAGAAGCTTGTTATCTACTACTTTTAATATAAATACTGCATTGTCTTTTGCCAATTTTACTGGAGATAATGAAAAGATCAAAAGCAGTTATTGTGTAAAATTTTATTACCCTGTAGACAACCTGTTTATGACCTTTTTTGAAACGGAAGCTTTTAATCAAAGATATAAAGAGCAAGAGGGAATTATTTTATATCAACAAGATAGAAATTTATAAAATCTAAGAGAAAATAAATTCAATGGCAGATAATAATTACAGCATGTAGTGTAAAGCAAATGCTTTTTAGGTATGAAGAAACAAAGGATATAACTACTAAACGAATTGAAGAAAGATTTTATTCCCTTTTAAGTATAAAAGGATGGATAAATAAAGAAAAAACCCGAAATTTTTCGGGTTTTTCTTTAATGCAAAAACAATAAGTCTTTGGCCTTACGTTCCAGCAGGGGCTGTAAAAACAAAGGCTCTGCCAGTTGTATTTGATGGCCAAAAGAAAGTAGGGCAAGAAAAAAGCTTCGGGTAATTTGTACTTGTTCGATAAAAAATAAGGTATCTCCGTTGGGCAAAATATCAAAAAGAGAAAAAGTACCGGTAAAGTGTTCATCGTAATGTAAAAGAAGGCTGAAATGCTCATAAAACAAAAGGTTTTGCTGATGAGATACATAGATGAGCACATCGTAATAACGGTTGGGGTTAAAACTTTGAACCAGTTCTTCTTCGTAGGAAGGAAGTAAAAACAAAGGGCTAAAAAGGCGCTTGGTAAGGGAAAGAGAGTGGATTTGGCTTAGGCGAAAAGAGCGAAAACCTTCTTTTAAGGTACAGTAGGCCATTAAATGAAGGGACTTTCCTTCTTTAATTTGAACAGGTTCAATAACCCGACGGCTTTGAACCCCTTTCATATCTAAATACACCATTTCAAGCCTTTGATTTTGTGCAAGGGCTTTTTCAATAAGGGCAATATGTTTTTGATTTTTTTTGGCAGAATCAGTCATAAAAATCCCTCCCTTACAAAGTGTTTGTATGGTTATTGTAAAGGGAAAAAGAAGAAAAGACAAATGGGTTTATAGGAGGAAGGAATTAGAATATATTTAGCCGTTAGGGGAAGGAAGATGGACAACCAGAACCTCTCCTGTAAGAGCGTTGATGTCTACTTGATAGAAATCACGTCCTGTTTCATCTCTAAAGGAGAGAATCCAAAGGTACACGGGAGGATTTTCTGGAGAATCAAAAAAATCTTCCATTAAATAAAAGGTGGGGGTAAAGGTATCTAATACAATTTTGGGAATTTTGTATTCATCAAAAATGGATTTTTCTCCTAAGGAAAGGGCTTCTTCTTGGGAAATAAAACCCTCTTCCGGGGAAATATAACGACTTGGGGCTTGGGAAGACTGAAAAAGATAGCTGTATAAAGCTTGTTCCTGTAGAGAAAGATGGTAAAAGGGGGTAATGTCGTGTATTTCTACCCATATACTATTCCCTTCCTGAAGGTGCTGGTCGGTTCGGTATAAGGGGACTTGACCTGTTTTAGAATCTAACAAAAGCCAGTGGATTAAAGGGGGGGCCTCCCTTTCCGGGAGGAAAAAGGAAAGGGACCAGAAAAGAGCGTGGCTTTTTTCCTCTTGAATTAAGAGGGTTTTAATTTCGCTGTAACCTTGTTTTTTGTAGCCCTGATTAGCTAAAAAAGTTTCGGCAAGGCTTTGGGCTTGCTCTTTAGAAATAGGTACAGTATCTTGTAAAGCTTCCTTAGGTAAAACATAACCAAAGGGGGGGAGAGAGGGAGGGGTTTCCCCTAAAATAAGGGTGCAGGAAAGAAGGGTAAAACCCAACAAAATTAGGAAGGCTTTTTGAAAAAAGGAAGGTTTACTTAAAGAGAGGGTTTTGGAGGGATACTTTTTAAAAGAAAATATGAGGTTCATGTTAAGCCTCCTTTGGAAAGTAGAGAGGATAAGAGATGGAAAGCAGATAGAAAAAGAGAAAGGGAAGGTTTTTCTCTTTTAAAGATTGTGTGGTAAACTATTCAACAATCTAACGAAGAAAAAAGGAAATTTCTTCCCTAAAGAGGGAAAAATTACCTGATTGAAAGGAAAAATAAAAATGGCAATGATTTACCTTCACGGTTTAGGGCAAAACCCTTCAAGTTGGGA
>CAZEIB010000164.1:3518-5458 GCA_964511785.1 uncultured Oscillospiraceae bacterium | reverse complement strand
AACAAGTAGTGCTGACAGAATAGAATGTTATCATAACGCAAATGCCTTGTCAAGGGATTTAACGAAAAAGGTGAAAAGATTTATTCAACCGTTGATATGGTTGACAATGAAAAATAGAATGGTTATAATAAAAACAACACATTGATAAAGTAAAGTACTTTTAGTAAGGCTTTTAGAGAACTTCTGGCAGGTGAAAAGAAGGAGCAAACTAAAGGGAAGTACACTTTGGAGTGGAACCTTTGAAGGGATACCTGTGTAGGAGGTTACCGGTAGGCCGGATATAGCCCGGCAAGTAAAAACTTGCGTTGAGGCAGCTTTGCTGTAAATGGAAGTGGTACCACGATGGATTTAATCGTCTTCCCCTAATGGGGTGGGCGATTTTTTATTGATTAATAAGGGGGAATGTAAATGACTGGAGAACAAATAACCTTTGCTAAACGTTTTGATGGGATTTCCGGAAGTGCCATTAGAGAAATATTTAAGCTTTTGGCTGTTCCGGGAATGATTTCCTTTGCGGGAGGAAATCCTTCTTTAAGTGCCTTACCGGATGAAAAAGTATTGGCGGCAGCAGAAAAAGCCTTAAAAACTAATGGAAAAGCTATTTTGCAATATGGGGCTACAGAGGGCTATCCTTCTTTTTTAGAAAGCCTAAAGGGCTATGTTGAAAAATTACTTGGCCGCCTAGTAGCTAAAGAAGAATTACTGCCTATTACAGGATCGACCCAAGGAATGGATTTGCTTTGTAAGGCCGTTATTAACCCTGCAGATGTGATATTAGTAGAAAGCCCTACTTTTTTAGGAAATATGCAGGCTATGCGCTTAGCCCAGGCAAAGCTGGTGCCTGTAGAAAGCGATGAAGAAGGAATGAAGATGGAAGCATTAGAGGAAGCCATGAAAACCTACAAGCCTAAAATGCTTTACACCATTCCTAACTTTCAAAACCCTACAGGAAAAACCCTTCCTCTTGAAAGAAGAAAAAAAGTTGTAGAATTAGCAGAAAAGTATGGGGTTTTAGTAGCAGAAGATGATCCCTATAGAGATTTGCGATATGAGGGGAAGCATTTGCCTACCATGAAGGCTTTTGATGAAAAAGGAATGGTGGTTTACTTAGGAAGCTTTTCTAAAATTATTTCTCCGGGGCTTAGGGTGGGATATATGATAGGAAATCCTCATATTATGCGTAAATGTACCATTGCCAAACAATCTAGCGATTTACATACGGCAAACTTAAACCAAGCTATTATTGATGAGCTGTTGCGAGATAATTTTTTGGAAGAGCATATTCCCCAAATTTGCAAAAACTATCATGAGCAAATGGAAGCAATGCTTAGTAAAGTTCATCTTTTTCCAAAAGGAAGTAAAGTAACGAAACCTCAAGGAGGATTATTTGTATTTGTTGCCTTACCTCAAACATATAATGCAACTACTTTACTAGACAAAGCTGTAAAAAATGGGGTTGCTTATGTGCCGGGTACTTATTTCTATCCCGAGGGAGGACATCATCATACTTTACGGTTAAATTTTTCTGCTGTTCCTCCTGAAAAAGTGGTAGAAGGTATGGAAAAACTGGTGGATACGTTAATATAAAAAGGAAAGGATGATTAATGATGGCACAACATGTAATTGATGTGTTAAAAGAAAGAGGATTTTTGGCTCAAATTACCTTTGAAGAAGAATTAAAAGCAAGAATGAGTAAAGGACCGGTAACCATTTACGAAGGAGTTGACCCTACGGCAGACAGCCTTCATGTAGGGCATATTATTCCTGTAATGGCTATGGCCCACTTACAAAAAGCAGGGCATAAATTAATTTTTTTATGTGGTGGAGCAACAGCCATGATTGGAGACCCCAGTGGAAAAACAGATTTACGCAAAATGCTTTCTAAAGAAACAGTAGCAAATAATATTGAACATATTAAAAAGCAACTGGAAAGATTAATT
>CAZEIB010000164.1:0-3508 GCA_964511785.1 uncultured Oscillospiraceae bacterium | reverse complement strand
TTTGGTGGTAAAAATAGTATTACAAATTATTATTCTAATTTAATAGGAAATAATTCAAATAATAAGATTAATACGATTTACCTTGGAAGTAATGAACAAGTTTTAGATTTAAATTATATTGATTTTATGCGTGAAATTGGGGTGCATTTTTCTGTAAACCGTATGTTAGCGGCAGAGGCATATAAGCAAAGATTGGAAAGAGGCTTAACTTTTTTAGAGTTTAACTATATGCTCATGCAGTCGTATGACTTTTTGCATTTATTTAAAACAGAAGGCTGCCGTGTACAAATTGGCGGAGATGACCAGTGGAGTAATATTTTAGCAGGAGCCGACTTGATTAGAAGAAAAGAGCAGGAAGAAGCTTTTGCCTTAACCTGTAATTTAATTATGACCCATGATGGACAAAAAATGGGCAAAACTGTGGCGGGGGCCCTTTGGTTAGATGCTGAAAAAGTATCCCCCTATGAGTTTTACCAATACTGGCGTAATGTAGCCGATCAAGATGTGGAAAAGTTTTTAGGAATTTTAACTTTCTTGCCAATGGAGGAAGTACGCAGGTTAGGCGCCTTAGAAGGAGCAGAAATTAACCATGCTAAAGAAGTACTGGCTTTTGAAATTACCAAAATTATTCATGGTGAAAAGGCTGCGCAAGAAGCACAGGACGCCTCAAGGGCCTTATTTGCCGGTGGAGCCAATATGGAAAATATTCCTACAACGATGATTACTGAAGATGACCTTAAAGAAGATAATAGAATGGTGAACATACTGGTATTAAGTGGCCTTTGCAAAAGTAAAGGAGAAGCCAGAAAGATGATAGAAGCCGGGGCGATTACCTTAGACGAAGAAAAAGTAACAGACACAGACTTTAGAATAACAGCTGAAATGATTCCGGAAAAAGGTGTTTTACTACGAAGAGGAAAGAAAAACTACTCTAGAATTATGTTAAAACCATGAGTACCTACAAAACCCTGAAAGATTTTGGGGAAAAAGAAATTATTATTAAAAAAAGCCGCTTTATCGGTAGGGCTCTACCTGTTTCTACAGAGGAAGAAGCTTTGGCTTTTATTCAAAAAATACGTAAAACCTACCCTACAGCTACCCATCATTGCTATGCTTATATTATTGGGAAAAATAGTGGAATAATGCGCTATAGTGATGATGGAGAGCCTAGCGGTACTGCAGGTATACCTATGATGGAAGTACTTAAAATGCGCCAAACGGTTAACGTAGTAGTAGTGGTTACCCGTTTTTTCGGCGGGGTGCTTTTAGGGGCAGGGGGATTAGTGCGGGCTTATACCCAAGGCTGTACGGAAGCTTTAAATGCAGCTGAGATTGTTGTAATGGAAAAAAGCTTGAAAGCTGCCATTGATTTGCCCTATGGCCTTTGGGATAAGGTACAGTACGAAATGGGAAAAGAACCTGTTGAAGTAGCAGAGGTAGATTATGGAGAACAGGTTACTTGTTACTTTCACATTAGAGAAAGAGATCTTAAAGCCTTTGAAAAGGCTTTAACCCGTTGGTCGGAAGGTACTTTAAAAGTGGAAGAGTTAGAAGAAGCCTACCTGCCTTGGCCGGAAGAATAAAACATAACAGCGCACAACCTGTAAAAAGCTCCTCTCGTAAACGAGAGGAGCTTTTGTTGTTGTTAACTGTTATCTTCATTACTGTCTTGATTTTGCTGATGCCTTAGAGCCCTTGGTTGCCTTTGAGGCTTATTAGAACCCTCCAATGGGGAAGGAGAAATAGGATTTTTATCTTCCTGGGGAACCCCTGCTCCGGGAGTAATAGGCGCTTTGCGCTCACCCAGTGGAGTAGGAGTGGTAGGAGGGGTAGGGGCATTTTCTAAGGGATTAGGCCTATTTAAAGGCATCTGTGCCCCTGCGCCGGGGCTCATGTTAGGAGTGGGGGGCGTTTTTGGTGTAGGCGAGGGAATGACGGGAGTTAAGGGTTTGGTGTTTTGTATGTCTTCCTCTTTTTTAGGAGTAGAGGGGGCTGTTGAACTTTGCCCTTGAGAAGGGGAAAGGGGCTTATTTTCTACTACTTCTTCCTTGGTTAGGGAAGGAGATGGAGCTATGGGAGAAGTAGAGGTAGGACGAGGTGGTGCATAAGGTGAAGGACTGTTCCCTTGGGTTCCTTGCCCTTGAGAAGGAGGAGCGATAGAGCTTCTTTGTCCAGGAATAGGGTTTGAAGCTCCGGGACGAGGAGGAGGACCTCCTTGGGGTTTGGTGGTAGTAGAGCCTGATTGCCCCGGGGTTCCAACAGTAGGAGGCTTAACATCGGGCCTGCCCCCTTGGGGAGGAAGAGACTGCCTTGGAGGAACATTTACTCCTGCAGGAGGTCTGTTTTCATTTTGAGTTCTTCCACTTCCTGTGGGGGGAATAGGAGCTACCCCGCTGCGTGGTTGGGGTTTTCCCCCTGTAGGAGATTGAGGTCCTCTTGGGCTAGGGCTTCCACCGCCGGTGGGAGGTTGAGGGCCCTTTGGACCACCTTGTTGATTACGTTTTTGTTGGGCTGCTTTTGCAGCAGCTTTTTTCTTGGTAGAACTATATACACTATAGCCGTACAACCCGCCGCCGCCTAATAGTAAAACAACGCCGCCAATAACAAGGCCAACGGGGAAACCTCCTTCATCTTTTTTATCTATTTGGTCATCAATAGGAGGAATAATTGGCACAGGGTCTACAGAAGGACTTGGAGAAACACTGGGAGACACACTTGGAGAAATACTTGGAGATACATCGGGGCTAGTGGAAGCCAGAGCACCCGGTGTTGCAAAGGGGTCAAAGGGTTTAAAAGTAGTGCCTGCATTGGGATTTACCCAGGTATCGGCATTCCATTGTTCCGGTGAAATTGGGCTATTGGTGTTGCTGGGCTGTTTGTTACCACTTTGACCGAAGTTGGCATTGTTTTGCATTCCTTGATAATAACGGTTACTGCCAATAAAGCTATTGGCTTCGCTTAAGGTCATTACTTTAAAGAAATCGCCGCTGACATAGCCTTCAATGCCGCTAAAGCGAATTTTATACCAGGTTGTATTGCCAACGTTTTCTTTCCCTAAAATAAGGCCCATAGCATCGGTGTTTAATGTGCCAATACTCTTATAGTTTTTGCCGGGACCTTGACGGAAATTTACCCCAGAGTTAGTAATATAACCATAGCTGGATTCATTATTGGGATCGACAGGAGCAGGGGTAATTACAGGGGGAGGGGTTTGCTTTTGTTGTTCCCAATAAGCTGCTTCTTCCTGAGGCGTAAGCATATGTAATTGGTTACTGGATACATAACCTACAGTGCCGTTATAGGCGGTTTCATGCCAAATAATTTTATGTTCCTGTTGACTGGCATAATTTTGCCCATAGACGTAAACATAGGTGTTTACAGGTATTGTTTGATAAGCACTTAATACACTGGGGGCATTTCTAAAAGGAACCCCATCATAAATGGTAATGGCAACCCCTTTTTGAGGAACAGGCTCAGCTGTTGCTGTTGGGGGAGGAGTTGGGGTAGG
>CAZEIB010000163.1:0-5471 GCA_964511785.1 uncultured Oscillospiraceae bacterium | reverse complement strand
TCCCCCATCTATTAGGATACTTCCATTTTCTATTATTCCATTTGTTGCTGTAAATATTTTTCCATTTTTAATAAATAACATCCTACACTCTCCTCTTCCGTCTTGGAACCCAAGCTATAGAAAAGTGGTCGGTAAAAACTGACCACTTAAGCTATGATTCATCTCCTGTATAAAAGCATATACAATTCTTTGTACTCCTTCTACCTGCTCTTTTGTTGCGGCAACAATAAAATTATCCATGGACCTAGTAATAGGTTGCATTACACGTGTAATAGCCCCTTCAATACTGGATGCCATGTAATTCCCTGTGGTTTCTGCCGATTGACGAATAAGCACATTTTGGTCTTGATTTTGAATAATCATTTGTACATCAGAATCAACAGGTCTTCTCATTACCATAGAAGAAAAACCTAAAGAAAATCGATCAATGCTTTTATAAGCTTTACCAATAGAAATACGATGCCCCATGTTAAATAATAGAGAACAGGCAATTCCTGCAATGGAAGTGGCAAAAGCAAAGCGCATTCCATCTATTAATGTAGGTATTCCTTCCATGATTTTTACGGGACTTGTCATATCCAATCCTGCTAACCCTCGCATGAGTCCTATAAAGGTACCTAAAATACCAAGAGACGTTAACAAACTTGGAATAACCTCTGCTAGTTGAGAGTTTCCAGGTTCGTGAACAATGGTTTCATCATTAATGTAATCCTCTACATCACAATTTAGTCCTCTTAGTTCCAGCTGTTCAGCGTTTACCAAAAATCTTCTCCAGGGCTCTTGAAGTGCTTTCCCTAAAAAGGTCACTTCCTGCCAAACCGGTTTTTCGCCCATTGGGATATTCTGCATTCGTTTAATGCCTCTTTGAAGTTTTTTACTTCGTGTAATAATTGGCAAAATACATTTTACCACACCAATTATAGCAACAACAGCAATTGCAAGGTATATGATAATATCCGTCATATTTCCACCAATGTTTTGTAATATATCTAATAATTTATTCATAAGCACCTCTCTGTTCTTTTTTCAATGGGCCACGGCCAAGGCTGTTAAGGGTTTTATATACTTTACATTGTAAATTGAAAAAAACAATCTTTCCTTTGTAAAAATATGATACAATAATAATGAATGACTTTTACTGTAACCTTGGTACATTATACCATAGTTCTTACATGGTTATGAATCATTGTCATATATTTTTTACATTTTCTGAAAGGTGATTAATAGATGAAATGCCCAAATTGTGGCCAATGGAATAAAGCTTCTTTACCCCATTGCTTCCGCTGCGGAACTGCCTTACCAAAGCAACCGGATTATTTACGTAATGTAAAAACCGACTGGCAACAAGAGGTTGAAAAAAACCAGTCTAAGAAAAAAGTTTATGTTGAAGTGGATGATTTAGGAAAACAAAAGAAATTGTCTGATCATCGAGATGAATTAGCTGAAGAGATGGTGGTTTTTCAAGAGCGAAAGCGTCGTGGTGAAAAAGAACAAAAACGGTTAAGAGAACAAAGTGTTCAGCGTGGTTTAACCCCTTCCAGTAGAACTTTACGAAGAAACATTAACCGAGATAATTTTTTTGCCATTGATGATGACCCCAGTACAACTCTTCGTCCTCGCCCTGAAGAGTTGGTAGAAAGTAAAACCTTTCTCTCTTCCGATACCTATTTGTCTTTTACAGCCGAGTATGATGCTAAAGAACTTGCTTCTTCCAATGAGAAAGGCTATATTTCTCCTTATAAAGAGGATCACCATCAGCAAGAACTATATGCTACAACAACCATTTTAGAAGACACTTCTCAGCTTTACGATGGTTTTGATGACACTTTTGCTTACGAGCCTCTTTGGCAAGAAGCTCAACGAAAAGGGAATTATAACACTACAACTACTTTCACAGGAAAAAAAATCCCTTCTACCCGTTTGGGATTTAGAAAATTCTTACGTTTCTTTCTCATTGCCCTTTTAGTTTCGGCAGTAGCCCTTACTGTTTATTCTTCTATCACTATTTTCAACCAGCGTAGAGCCGAGCAAAAAGCTGCTGTTGCCCCTGTAATCATGGCCTCTCTTGTTAATGATCAGGCCGCCCATACCATACGTATTCCCGGTGAAGAAGGGAATGAAATCTATATTAAAGAACAAAAAACCACCTACCCTGTGGTAGAGGGTATTGCTACTGTTGTTATTCCTGACTATACTTGGTTTGAAAACTTAGAGGATAAATCTGCCACCTCCCTCTCAGTTTCTTTAAGTCCTTTTGTTAAACTTCCCAATGGAGATTTATCTCCATTGGATCCTATATCTTATACTGTAGAGGTCCCCCTTACACAAGTTACTTTAATCTCTCCCGACAGCCTATCTACTACAGTTAGTAAGTCTTTATATACTATTGAGCTAGAAGTAGAGCCAGGTACCAATTTGTTTATTAACGATGAAGATATTTCTGATTTAGTAAATGAAAACGGTAGAGCTACCCACAATGCCACCATTCACGCCATTGGAGACAACCGCTTTACCATTAGGGCTAAAAGCGAATATACTAGAGAAAATGTGTTAAATTTAATTATCCACCGTGATCAGCAGGAGATTCCTCTTGACCTTAGTGCTACTTTGCCTGATAGAACTACTCAGGAACGTGTAAGCATTTCTGCCACCACTTTAACAGGTGCCAATGTAAATGTTCTAACCCCTCATGAAGATTTGGATGTTACCAACTTAAATACAGACGGCACTTTTTCCTTTACTGCTATTTTTGAAAACTATGGCAATAATACCATTACAATTACCTCTGATTTTCAAGAAAAAAAGCAATCTTTAGTCAATTATGATATTGTTTATGTTCCAACCCCGGAAATTTATACAGCTAAAAATGTTTGGCCAATGAAACCTGATGAATATAATCATTTTTTAAATAATACCGGCAGTGTTGTAAAAAACAGGCAAAAATATTTATGTGTTGGCACTATTACCAGCTTTTTAAATAAAAAACCTCAGCTAGCTGTTATGAATGTAGGTACAGAAGAAAAACCCTTAGAAATTCTTGTTGAAAACGGTACCCGTACCCAATGGGAGATAGGCTCTTCTTATAAATTATATGCAGATGCCTATGGTCTTTATGGCGATATTCCACGGCTTACAGCTCGTTATACTTATGATCCATGATCATCATTTAAAAGCTGTTCAATTAAATAAAAAAAGTAGAGTGGAAAGTTTTCCACTCTACTTTTTTCTATGCTATAAGGGTTTAAACGTATATTTTTTTGTTCCGTCTTCCATTTCAGTTACTGTATTTCCATGTCCAAATAACTGGTATTTATAGGTACATAGCCCCTCTAGCCCCATAGGACCTCTTGCATGTATTTTCCCTGTGGAAATACCTACTTCTGCCCCAAATCCATAGCGGTAGCCATCTGCGAACCTGGTAGAACAGTTGTGATATACTCCTGCACTGTCTACCAGCATCATAAACCTTTTTACATTTTCTTCCTTGGTGGTAATAATACTGTCTGTATGGCCTGACCCATAAGTGTTAATATGTTCAATCCCTTCTTCAAGGCTATTTACTATTTTAATAGCAAGAATCTTATCCAAATACTCTGTTTCCCAATCTTCTTGAGTTGCTTTCTCCATTGGATAAATTTCTTGAACTCTTTCATCCCCTTTTAAACACACTTCTTTTTCCATAAGGGCTTTTATCAAAGGTGGTAAAAGGGGCTTTCTTATTTTTTCATGTATTAATAACGTTTCAACGGCATTGCATACTGCTACCGCTTGGGTTTTTGCATCCACAATTACTTTAATCGCCAAATCAATATCTGCTTGTTCATCTACATAAATGTGACATAAGCCATCAGCATGGCCTAAAACAGGTATAGAGCTGTTATCCATAATGTATTTTACAAAGTTATTACTTCCTCTTGGAATAATTAAATCAATTTCTTTATCACAGGTCAGCATTTCTTTTACATCATCTCGGGTTTCTAAAAGTCCTATCCATCCTTGAGGTAAGCCTGCTTTTTCTCCTGCCTGAGAAATTACTTCATAAAGGGCGCGGTTGGTTTTTATAGCTTCGCTCCCCCCTTTTAACAAAACAGCATTTCCACTCTTTAAACACAGTGAAGCAATTTGAACCAAAGCATCAGGCCTACTCTCAAATATCACCCCTATTACTCCTATAGGGCAGCTTAGCCTATATAAGTTTAATCCATCTGCTAATTCTTTTGATAGCTGCACATGCCCAATGGGATCCTCAAGTGTAATTAAACTATTGATTCCTTCTATATTATCTTCAATTTTTTTCTCATCATAGTAAAGCCTTTCCAGTAAGCTTTGATCAAGGCTTTCTTTTAAAGCTTCCTCAACATCTTCTTTATTAGCCTTGATGATTTGATTTTGGTGTTTTTTAAGGGCCTTTGTTATTTCTTGCAAAGCCTTATTTCGTTTTTCTAAGGAAGTAGCTGCCATATAAATGGAAGCCTTCTTCCCCTGTTTTGCTATCACGTTCATCTCTTTGCTCCTTTTCACTTACTTGTGCTTATTATATCCTACCCCTAAGATAATTGCCAATAGAATGTTTCCTGTGGTATAATAATTCGTCAAGTTGTTTAAGGAGGGGTTTATATGCCAAAACAAAAGGGCATTAAGCCCGTTATTCAAAACAAAAAAGCCTACCACGATTATTTTGTTATTGAAAGCTATGAATGTGGTATTGTTCTTGTTGGAACAGAAGTAAAAAGTATTCGTTTAGGTAAGGGCAATTTAAAAGAAAGTTATGCCCATGTACTAAATGGAGAAATTTTTATAGAAGGAATGCACATTAGCCCTTATGAACAAGGAAACCGTTTTAACCACGATCCTTTACGGCCTAAAAAGCTTCTTCTACATAAAAATGAAATACGTAAACTTCGCCAAGAAGTACAGCAACAAGGGTATACCCTTATTCCCCTAAAAGTTTATTTAAAAAATGGACGAATGAAGGTAGAACTTGGCTTATGTAAGGGAAAACAACTTCACGATAAACGCACTGCTATTGCTCAAAAAGATGCTCAAAGAGATATTGATAGGGCCTTTAGAGATCAGCAACGTTAATTTATGGGGGTGTCTTGGTTTCGACGGAGGCAGTCGAGGATATTGTAAGCGAGCTGCGGCCCCTGAACCGCATAACAACGGGGAAAATTAATAACTGACGAAAATAATTTCGCATTCGCGGCTTAATGCCGTGACGTCGGCCTACTTTGCCTACGAGGGTAGTTCCCGGCGTCATTATCGTAGGGCCCGGACTTTGTTAAAGCTTTGAAACTCAGTCGGCATTTATGAAGCTACCAACGTTATAAGCCTGTCTAAAGGCGTATAACCAAGGGAATGTAAATTTTAGACTTCGCTCGAAGAAAGCAATATTTGCGAGCTTTCGGACAGGGGTTCAATTCCCCTCACCTCCACCAAACAAGCCAAAGACGAACATCTATTATTTCAAA
>CAZEIB010000162.1:0-5478 GCA_964511785.1 uncultured Oscillospiraceae bacterium | reverse complement strand
AGGCCGGGGGTTCAAATCCTCTCACCCAGACCAAGAACCGCGATATATCGCGGTTCTATTTTTTTATTATCTTGTAAAACATTAAAAACACCACTGTGCTACAAGCATTACTATAAACAATTATTTATCACAATAACCATTCCCTAGCATAGTACAATAGTTGATGACTTTTTTCTTAAGGGGTATATTCCTTTATTCTTAGCATGCTTACACGGCGACGTTTACGATCTGACACCTATAAAAACTATTGTTTACTACCCGTAAATAGATTAGCAATCTATCAAAATAAAAACAATCATCTACCTCTATTAGACTTGCTTAAATCTATAGTCTTTTAAAGATGTTCTAGCTGCTCATTTTGCTATTATTATAATCATCCCATATGAATCTCCTTCTTATCCTTGCGATAATTAAGCAATTTCTCTATAATAGAAAAGAATGTATAAATATGGGAGATTTCCAATGATTATTTTATCAATTAATAAAATTAAAAAAGATTTTGGTGGTAAAGAAGTTTTAAAAGAGGTTAATCTTACTTTACAAGATCATCAACGTATGGGTCTTGTTGGTGTAAATGGATCGGGAAAAAGTACTCTTTTAAAAATTATTGCTAGTTTAGAATCAGCTGATTCCGGTACCCTTGTTAAAGGGAAAAATATTACTGTTGGTTTTTTAGAACAACATGGCACTTTTGAAGAAGAGGATACTATTTATAATGTTGCTAAAAGAAGCTTAGAAACGGTTATCACTCTAGAAAAACGTCTAAGAGAATTAGAACAGCTTATGGCTACTTCCACAGAAGAAGAATTAACAATATTAGGGGAAAAATATCACGATTTAACGACTGCTTTTGAAAAAATGGATGGCTATGCCTGGAAAAGCAACTTAACCGGTACTTTGCTTGGCTTAGGTTTTACAAAGGAGCAATTTACCAAGCCGGTTAACGTATTAAGCGGAGGAGAACAAACGCGTTTACGTTTAGCAACCCTCCTCCTTGAAAAGCCTTCTTTATTATTACTGGACGAGCCTACCAACCATTTGGATTTAGACGCCATTAGGTGGCTAGAAGGCTATTTATCCAAATATGAAGGTGGCGTTATTGTTGTTTCTCACGATAGGTATTTTCTAGATAAAATTTGTACTGATATTACTGAATTATTACATGGTAATAGTGAAACCTATACTAATAGCAGCTATAGCCAATATATTTTACAAAGAGCCGTTAGAATGGAAAGTAGATTAAAAGCTTATGATCTTCAACAAGATGAAATTGAACGTCAAAAAGAAATTATTGCTCGTTATAGACGATTTAACCGTGAAAAATCAATTAAAGCAGCAGAAAGCCGAGAAAAACAATTAAATAAAATGGAGTTGTTAGAAAAACCGGAAGAGGAAAAGCAAATTCATTTTTCATTTTATGCAAAAAAACGTAGCGGTGAAAATGTTTTAAAGGTTAAAAATCTTTCTAAATCATTTGACAATAAAACTCTTTTTAAAGATATTAATCTAGATGTAAAGCGCGGGCAACGCATCGCTCTTTTAGGTCCAAATGGCGTTGGAAAAACTACTTTATTTAAATGCGTTCTAAAAGAAATTCTTCCTGATACAGGTGTTGTTACCTTAGGGACTAACGTTTCTATTGGCTATTATGACCAAAAGCAAGAACATCTTCATCCTGAAAAAACCGTTTTGCAAGAAGTGTGGGATGATTTTTATCAGCTAGAACAAACACAAATACGAAATACTTTAGGTGCTTTTTTATTTACAGGAGATGATGTTTTTCAACCAATTAATACTTTGTCAGGCGGTGAAAAAGGAAGAGTTCTTTTAGCAAAACTAATGTTAAAACAAGATAACTTGCTTTTATTAGATGAACCTACAAACCACTTAGATATGGACAGTAGAGAAATACTGGAAAGTGCCCTAGAAGAGTATGAAGGAACCATTTTAGCTATTTCCCATGATCGATATTTTATTAACCGTTTTGCAACCCATATTGGTTATATGTCTGATAATGAATTATCTTTATTTCAAGGAAATTATGATGAGTATCTCACTCACTTAGAATTTCAAAGGAATCCTCAAATAGCCCCTATAGAACAACCAACAAAAACATCTATTGTAAAAGAGAAAAAACAGTTAAAACTTTTACAATTGGAAAAGCGAAATTTAAAGGTGCAGATGAAGGAAGTTGAAGAGGCTATTATAGCCAATGAAAAGGAAGTTAGAAAACTTGAAGTGCTATTAGCTGATGTTGATCTTTATAAAGACCCCAACCAAGCACAAAAAGTTTCTATTTCCTATGAAAAACATAAAATGGAAATTGTTTCCTTATATGAAAAATGGGAGAAGATTACTGAAAAACTTGAAAATGACCTCAGCTAATTTATTTGAATAAAAAAACTCTTGAATAGTAAAGACCCCTGTTATAAATCAATAACAGGGGTCTTTACTATTCAAAAGGCCTCTCGGTAATGCCATAAATATGCTGCTCATTTTTTGCTTTGTAGGTATCTTTTCCAAGGTCTTTCACTACCCCTATTTCAACACCATTTTCATATTTTATTAAATACCGTTTAATAATTAATCCTTCCCTACCTGGAATAATATAGGGTGGATCATCAGTATATTGAACATGCTCTAAATATTCTTGCTTTGTATCTTTTTTAATTTTAATTTCTTCAGGTATCGGAATAATTTCTTGTTCGGTGCGAATATCATAAGTGATTCCATTTGTTGGAGCACCGTAAATATCTACTTTGCAAATGTATTTACCTTTTGCATTTTTGTACACATTTCCTACAATGTAAATGCTGGCACCGGAATTGTTTTCAAATACTAAATCTAATTCATGGCCTTTCATCATGTATACTGTAGCATCTTGTCCTGGTACATTTACATAACCTACCGGCATAGAGTGGGAATGTCTTTCTTTTATATCCATTCCGGCACGTATGGCAGCCATATAAATGGTGGTACTACTTTGGCAAACCCCCCCACCAGTTCCCCAAACTGCGTCTCCGTAAACATATTCTATAGCGTCTAGGTAATTAGCTGCAGTGGTCCTCTCCCCTACAATGTCGTTAAAACTAAAACGTTTTCCATTAGGAATTTCTACATTGATGGCTTCCATAGATACTTCAATATTATGCTTACGGTTTTCTGTATTAGTCCTTGCATTTTCACTTCTGGTATGCATAGCAATTTCTGTTTCAAAGCTACCTCTAAGCTCAATTTTTCCTTGAAGATCACTAGTAGAGGTAGTAGGTTCTATAGCCGAAACCACATTGTCTAATTTAATCTCGCCACTTTCCATTTTTTCTATATGTTTAAACAACTGCTCTTTTACTGGCTCAGTATCAATGGCTCTTCCTGCCTGACCTGCTTGAAAAGAAAAGGGATCTTGAGGGTTATGAGTAAAGGTAATTCCTGCATCAATAGGCGCAAAATAAACATCCTCTTCCAATCTAGATAACAGGTTTTCTATATAAGTAGTATCTTTTGTTAAGTCTCCTGCAGAAAAATAAGTAGGTTCTTTAAATTGCTGATCCAATACTTCTTTTTTCTTAAAAACATTTGTTTGACTATGCCCTATTTGCCAAGCTTGATTTAATTCTTCATTAATAGCATTTTGATCGTAGTGTATGCCCAATCTGCTGCTGGTAACTTCATCGTACAAACTGTTGTTATAAGTAAGCTTTACAGAAAATTGATCAATAAAGGATTGATAATTTGAATGTACAATGTTTTGTGCTTCTTCAATAGTTTTGCCTCCAACATCAATTCCATTAATATAAATGTTGGGATAAAAAATATTTTCATAGGGTTTTACAGCAGATAGATGAATTAAATAATAACCACCCAATAAAAAAAATATAAAAAGAAGAAGTACCATTCCAATCATAACCCAGGACTTTTTCTTTTTGCGGGGAGGTGGATTGTTGGTTGAATGATTTTTATGATGATTTCCTTTACCATAATAAGGATAGGTTGGAGGCGGATAAGAAGAATTGTTTTCTGGGGAACTTTTTTTAACAGCAGGAGCTTTCGTTCTTTTAGCCTTTTTAAAAGTTTTTTTATTTGGCTGAGAAACAGAAAAATATGTAGGCATATACCCACTGGAATAACTTGAAGTTTTTTCAGTGGGTTTTGCATTTTCCAGTTTTATATTTCGTTGACTTCTTGGATTGCGCTTCCTTTCAGAAGACTCGGGATATTGCATATATTAAAAGCTCCTATAATTTATTATTAATCAAAAAAGGTCATGTTCTCAGGAAAAGAAATTTTCTCTTCATTTTTAACTACTTCTTCAATTAATGTTTCGGTAGCTTTTTCTTCTTGAAGGTCATTTTCAGTATGATGTCTGCTGGCTTCAACCTGCTTTTTAGGCAGTTCATTTCCATCCATTAGCAAGAGGAACTCTTCTCTTGAAAGAGTTTCTTCTTTTAAAAGTGCATTGGCAATTAGGTGAAGTTTTTCAATATGATCTTCTAATAATTTAATAGCCCGTTTATAGCAACTATCTAATAGTTTTTTTATTTCCTTATCTATTTGAGCAGCAACTTCTTCAGAATATTCTCTGGAATGGCCAATATCCATTCCCACAAATACTTCTTGTCCGTTACCTAAATAGATTGTACCTAAACTATCACTCATTCCAAATTCGGTTACCATTCTTCTGGATAATTCTGTAGCTCTTTGTAAATCAGAAGTTGAGCCAGTATAAATGTCATCCAGGGCAACATGCTCCGCCGCATGACCACCTAGGGTCATGGTAATCATATCTAAAAGAGCTTTTCTACCTAAATTATCCCTTTCTTCTGCCGGTAAAGACAATGTATGGCCTGCTGCTTGCCCTCTTGGTACAATGGTAACCAAATGAATATCATCACTATGTGGAAGCAAATGCCCTACAATAGCGTGACCTGTTTCATGGTAAGCAACCGTTTTTCGGTCATTTTCATTTACTTTATGGCTTCTCTTTTCAGGACCCATTTGTACACGGGCAATAGAGTCAACAATTGTTTGATGGGTAATTTCTTTTTCTCTATTACGTGCTGTTAATAAAGCCGCTTCATTCATAATGTTCTCTAAATCAGCCCCTGTAGCATAAGGGGTTCGCTTTGCTACATTTTCATAATCAATATCCGAGGCTAATTTTTTCCCTTTAGAGTGGACTTTTAAAATCTCTACGCGCCCTTGTAAATCAGGATAATTAACTGTAATTTGTCTATCAAAACGTCCTGGTCTTAATAGGGCCGGATCTAAAATATCCCTGCGGTTAGTTGCTGCCATAACAATAACACCCTCATTTGTGGCAAAACCATCCATTTCTACTAACAGTTGATTTAATGTTTGTTCTCTTTCATCATGACCGCCACCTAAACCTGCTCCTCTATGGCGCCCAACAGCATCAATTTCATCAATGAAAACAATAGAAGGTGCATTTTTCTTCGCTTGATCAAAAAGGTCTCTTAC
>CAZEIB010000161.1:0-5513 GCA_964511785.1 uncultured Oscillospiraceae bacterium | reverse complement strand
CGAGTTTTTATCAATATAAATACCACCACCATGTTTGGCTTTGTTGTTGCTAATGGTTCCCCCTGTGATAGTGATAGAGGCCTCTGTTCCTACACCTATACCGCCGCCATATTGGCTAAGGGCGCTGTTATCAGTTATTTCGCCATCGTTCATAATCAGCTTACCGTTGATGAGTACACCGCCTCCACTTTTCTTTTCAGAGGTGTTTCTAGTAATTTTTCCGCCGTTCATAATAAGGGTATTACCGTGGGTAACCGATATGCCGCCACCGTTTTCAACAGAATAGTTATCTTGTATTAAAGAACCCTCTTCTAAAATGATGGTAATATCGTCTCCTGTTGTAGTAACTGCTGCACCTGCGTTGAGGCCTTTTTTGCAATTTTGTATTACGGCACCCTTTTTTAAGGTTAAGGTAGCTGTGGAAACCCAGCCACCGGGCATCATATTAATGCCACCACCTACATTATTACCATCTAATATAATATCTTCAAGAATTAAATCTCCTGCTACTTGAGAAAAATGCCATTGGTCGTTGGTGGTAGTGTTTGCTTTTTTATAGACAATGGTATAGGGCCCCCCTGGGCCGGATTTGAGTGTTACAGTAGATTTATATAATCTTGCATGAGTGCCCATATCTGGGTCTTCTTCCATTAAAGTAATGGTATATTTCTCATAGTCATCTTGTCCATTAATGGCGAAGCCTGCTTCAGATAGTAAATGGTATCGACCAATTAATGAACCGTCGGCGTCCTTGGTTACCACGTACTTGCCTGTGTTTTCCCACAGGGCATAAAGGGTGGTGTTTTGGGTAATGATAAAGTCTGTAACAGCATCTTCTAAAGGGGCATCGGCTGTAAGTGCCCAACCAGCAAAGGTATAACCTAAGCGTATTAGATTACCTTCGTTCCCTTTTACTATTACCGTTGTTCCCGAAGGATAGGCATTTATATCGGTAGGCACGGTGCCGCTTTCAAGTTTAGTGGTGTTGGTATCGTAGGTTATGGAGAAGAGCTCATTCCATTTGGCATGTAAAACAAGATTTTCAATGGCAATGGTAGAAAAATCATATTGATTATCATAGGAACTTTCAGTATACCATCCATCAAAAACAAAACCAACTTTAACAGGAGGGGCCGGCTCTGTAAATTTTCCGCCATAATCTATAGTTTCGGAGGGGATAGGGGTTCCTTCGTATGTATGATAGGTAACGGTAATCTTTTGAGTTTCATATCTAGCATACAAGTTAATATTTTTGCTTATGGTTATTACTTCAGTAGGCTGAATGAGATGTTCACCTGCAACTTCATTTGCTGTTGTTGCCCAGCCTAAAAAGTTTTTACCTAGGGGGATTTTCCAATTTGTATCTGCCTGGGTTAGCGTTAGTAAGGTTGCCTGCTGTCCACTTTCAAAACTATATTCAGCAGTTTTATTACTACCATCATTTAAGTGGTAACTAAGGGTAAAGGTATCAGCATATTCTGCTTGTAAAATAAGTGGGCCAGATAAGGTCATTGTTTCCGGATTCCATAAAACACTATCCCAACCGGTAATAACCCCTACTTGATCATCTACAAGAATGCGCCAACCTTTAAATACTTTACCGTCAATAGAATCAGTGTAGTTCTTTTCCGGGGCATTAAAGGCTGCACCAGGCGCAAAACTCCATAAAACAGCATTTGTTCTATCTATATTATAGTAAAGAATCTCATGATTTGCTGATGTACTAGCGGCAATATCGTGGTTGTTATATAGGTTTTCGTAAGGGGGGATTGCCTTGTTAATAGGAGCGGAAAAGCCTGTTACACCACTAACTCTTTCATTATAGGCAGTAGCTGTTTCTCTTTGATCTGGATTGTCGAATTTTCGTGTTTCATGGGTATTAACAACAGCTTTTGGATTATCTGACTGCCAATAGGCCCCGTCTCCTTTTGCTTGGTTCCCTGCAAAATGGGTGCCGGTTATTTTTGTAATGGTTTGCGTAAAACCTAAAAAAGAAGAGTAGTTATTTAATGGAGAAATGGCACCACCATAGCCGTTTAGCGCTTTGTTATTTGTAAAGCTTCCTCCGTTAATTGTTAGAGAAGTATTGATTAACACAGCGCCACCGGAAGAAGAGGAAGCTGTGGCTGTATTACCATCAAAATCCGTATCTGTAAAAGTAGCTGTTGCAGCATCAACAGCACCACCTTGAGAAGCTTTATTGGCTTTAAATATAGCATTTTTAGCGTTTACAGTTGTTCCTGACCACGAACAGCCTACAGCTCCGCCACGAGAAGAAGCGTAGTTCCCTTCAAAAAGGGTACCGGAAATATGAACCGGAGTATAGGCAGGAAAAACAGCACCACCGTCGCCACTATAGGCGCTATTGTTTATAAAACTACCACCATTAATCGTAATGGGGCCACCACCATTTTTATATATGACACCGCCACTTTGATTAGAGGAATTGTTAGTGGCTGTTGAGTTTGTAAAGACAAGGGTAGGGTTATTTATTTGAACAACTCCTCCGCCGGAGGAGGCATGGCAACCAGTAATAGTGCAATTGTCAAAGGTAAATTTGATGTTTGCTGTACCAATATCTGTAAAAATCCCACCGCCGGGAATACGTCCATTATTTGATTCCCCTGGGGCACCGGTATTATGTCCTGCTAAGGTTAAATTTTTGAAAGTGAAACTTGTACTACCGCTAAAAAAACCACCAGAAAAATGCCTGCCTTGATAGGCTTCTCCTAGTTTAATGGTATATGTACGAGCTCCATCAATGGTAAAACTTTTACTTGGAAAATTAACGGCATTATTCAATATAACATCATTATCCAGTACTAATGTACCGCCGTCTTTAATCATTTCCCATAGCCAAAGGTCATCATACAGTGGCGCCCATTTGGCATATACTATTATATCGGCAGTTACTGGGGTTTCACCTAAGATAAAAGGAATTTGAAAACTTTCCAAATCCTTAAACCAACCTTCAAACTGAAAACCTAATTTTTCAGGTGAGACTGCAGGCCCATGTGCAGTACCGTTTTCTGTTACTGATTCCGTTACGTTTTCGGTAGGTGTTGTAGCACCGTTGTTATTGTAGGTAACAATATAGGTTGCTTCTATCATAGGCTGAACAGCAGACGTATCTTCCAGTACTTCTTCCTTCCATTGGGCATAAAGCACAATGGATTCATCGCCTGTTATCAGTTCATGGTCCATTTCATAAGGTTGACCGTTACCATCTGGCGCAGTGTTCCAATTGCTAAATTGATGGCCATCCATTAATAAACCTTGTGGTCCAAGAACCGTCACACTAGCACCTGAAACATAGGGGCTATTTGGATCAACAGGTGCTTCACCTTGTGCCCCGTTGCCATCGTAGGTAACTGCAATTTTATCAATACTTACGTCGGAAGCAGTCTTTGTTTCATCAGAGGTATCTGGCGGAAGGAGTTCAGCATTGGTATCGTCCCCTTCAGGAGGAAGTTGAGGGTCTTCGGGGGATGATTTTGCTTCTTGAGAATCTTCATTTCCTATCTTGTTTTCACTATCAGCATTAGGAAAAAGAAAATCAGAAGAGTTTTCTAAAATAGGTGGTCTGGTTCCTTCTGTAGGCAAGGAAGATTCGGGATTAGTTGCTGCTGCGGTAGTAATTTCTTCGCTAGCAAAGGTTTCATTTAATGAAAGGGGATTTTTTATTGCATAGCCTGAGGAAGCAAAAGCTATCTGCATAGTAAACAAGCATACTAGCAGTAGCGAGGAAAAACGCTTAGTAATTTTTCTCATTCCAATTCTCCTTTTAAGTTAGCAGTGTTATAAGTAGAATATGCTCAGATATAGTTGAATATACATAACTATAACAATTATAAGGGATTGAACTTTTTTTAGCAAGAAAAATAATGATGAGGAAGCTAAAAAAACACCATTTTTAGGTAAAATAGGTGGTTTTAATTTTTATGAAGGAAATGAACTAAAGTATTCTTGTATTTAATATCAATTATTTGAATATCCTTTTTTATAGGATAACAAAACTCCCTGATAGATTTACTCTCTATCGGGGAGTTTTATGACTAGGATGAAGTCAAAAGATAGAATCTTAATTTGTGTTGCTGTCAGAGAAACCAAATTGTCTGTTTAATCAGGCTCCGCACTCGTCACAAAGCTATGCAACACTTTCATGGGGATCGTTATCGTACACATTATCATCCATTAATAGTTGGGTACACTTTGTACAAGTCCATGTCTGCTAGAGAAGTTGTAAGCATCTTGATTATCTAGAGTTGGGCAAATTATTGTACAGACGCATCAGTGGAACGGTAATCCCATAAAGGTGCTCACATCTGATTTGAAATCAATAATCTGTTTTGCCAATGCTGAAAAGATATCGGACTCCTTGCGGTCAGCACAGTTTTCTATTACTTGGGAAGGATGCTTCCGGATTTATAAATGATAGTCATTTATCTTTCTGTCAGAATATCTATAACATTAAACAAAGCTCAAAAGCAGATTATACTTAGCTTAAGAAGTCTTTACTAGTAAGGGGGAAAACTCCTTAACCAGGTTGTAGTATGGGGGTTACCCTGAGTGTCATATGAAAAACAGTAACGAGCAAATTAAGATAATCAGAAAATTTTTTTCATCGTTACTTCTCCCCAAGGTTTTATTCCCAACGGAACAATATCCCTTGAGAGTAAGGGTCAACTAGGGTTATCAGCACTTCCTCTTGGGTTTTCCACTCCAACTTGTTCATCCTATTAAAAAGTATTTCCTTTTCATTGGCAAGGGTTACAGGGGTGGCTTGTAAAGTGGTAAGGTTCAGGCGCATCAGGCCGTATTCATAGGTAAAATTTTGGCCGTTGGAGGCTCCTTTGCCATTGTTTTGCTGCCGCAGCAGGAGAAGGGCTTCTTCTCCCGAAGGGGAGATAGTGGAAAGAACACATTGTAAGGAGTGGTTTGCCAACACAGTATCAGGGTCGGATTGATCCAAAGGCAAAAGGCTTGCCTGTTGCTCTTGGAAAGAGGAAAGAATAATCAACTGATCTATCCCGGGGAAGCCTTCCTTGGCTTCAAAAACACTGAAAGCTACCCCGTTGTCAGAGGAGTCTTTTGGATTACTGAAAATCAATACTCCCTTAGGGCTTTGATGTTGAAATTGGACAAAGCTGGGAGAAAAGGAGTTGGGAGGAAAAAACTGTGTTTCAAAATTCCAGGGAGAAGTTTGGCCGGGAGGATAGGTGAGAATTCTAGTGGGTTCTTGGGCATCGGGAGGGGAAACTAGATGAAAAAAACCGCCATCCTGGAGGGGAAAAAGAGGGGTGGTAAAGCCACCCATGTACCTTGCCGAAGGCTGAGGAAGGGGGTCGGTTACCACAGGATCAGGGAGCAAAGTGCGTTCCTTTAAAGAGTAGGCAAACACATCGTTAGGTAAGGTGCTGACGGAGAACTGGTCGTAAGTGTAAAGGTAAAGAGTTTGACTGTCATCGGAAAAACAAGGTATCATGGAACGCCAATACGTGTAAGAATCGCTT
>CAZEIB010000160.1:0-5530 GCA_964511785.1 uncultured Oscillospiraceae bacterium | reverse complement strand
TTATTATGGATAAACACCATACTATAGGCATAGATTGTGTTGCAATGTGTGTAAATGATATTATTTGTTCTGGTGCTGCGCCTTTGTTTTTTTTAGATTACCTGGCATTAGGTAAAAATATTCCCAGTAAAGTAGAACAGATTGTATCTGGAATTGCAGAGGGCTGCTACCAGTCAGGATGTGCTCTCATAGGAGGAGAAACTGCAGAAATGCCCGGATTTTATCCTAATGGAGAGTACGACTTAGCTGGCTTTTCTGTAGGAATGGTAGATAAAGAGAAAATTATTAATGGTAGTACTATAGAAGAAAATGATTTAGCTATTGCTTTACCTTCTTCTGGCGTCCACTCCAACGGGTTTTCTTTATTAAGGAAAGTTTTTTCCATAGAAAAAATAGAGGATCTTCAAAAATATGAAAAAGAATTAGGTCATTCTTTGGGTGAAGAACTTTTAACACCAACTAAAATTTATGTAAAATCTATTTTAGCACTCATAAAAGAAGTGGAAGTAAAAGGAATAGCCCATATTACTGGTGGTGGATTTTATGAAAATCTTCCAAGAATGCTTCCAAAAGGCTTGAGCATGGAAGTGTTGAAAGATGATTTGCAAATTCCTAAAATTTTTGACCTTATTCAAAAGGTTGGAAACATCAGCGAAAAAGACATGTTTAATACCTTCAACATGGGGGTTGGCATGTGCCTAGTTGTAAAAAAAGAGGAAGCAGAAAAAGCTATGGATATACTTAAAGACACAGGTGAAAATCCTTATGTATTAGGAAGGGTAGTAAGGAAAGAAGGCGGGGTTATTTTTGGTTAATGTAGCGGTTTTAGTTTCAGGTAGTGGTTCAAATTTACAAGCTATTATTGATGAAAAAAACAAAGGAAACTTGCCCCATGTGAATCTTAAATTAATTGTAGCATCAAATCATGATGCCTATGCTTTAACAAGAGGGGAAAAAGAGGGGATAGCTACTTGTGTGGTAAATAAAAAGGCTTTTTCTTCTCAAGAAGCATTTGAAGAAGCTTTGCTATCTGTTTTAAAAGAAGAAAAAATTTCCTTGGTTGTTTTGGCGGGCTATTTAACTATATTGTCTAAAAAAATTATTAAGGAATATGAAAATCGTATTATAAATGTTCATCCAAGTTTAATACCTTCTTTTTGCGGAAAAGGTTATTACGGGCTGAAAGTACATGAGGAAGCTTTGGCATATGGCGTAAAAGTAACAGGGGCTACGGTACATTATGTAAATGAAATTCCAGATGGCGGAAAAATTATTAAACAAAAAGCAGTTGATGTTTTGCCTTTTGACAGCCCTGAAATTTTGCAAAAACGTGTTATGAAGGAAGCAGAATGGATTATTTTACCTAAAGCAGTAGAAGAATGCTGTAAACATTTGTGGGAAGAGAAAGGAACGAGCAGATGATTATTGGAGAAAATAAAATGTCTTTAAATCAATACTTAGCCTCTAAACAATACCCCGGAAGAGGGATTTTTATTGGAGAGAGTCAGGATGGCGCCCATATGGCTATCGGATATTTTATCATGGGAAGAAGTGAAAATAGCCGAAACAGGGTGTTTGTTTTAGAAGGGAATAATATCAAAACCCAAGCATATGATGCAAGTAAAGTGGTAGACCCCTCTTTAATTATTTATTCTCCAATCAAAGTGTTTCATAATCAAATCATCGTAACAAATGGAGATCAAACAGATACCATATTCGATAGTTTAAAAAGCGGAAAAACTTTTTGGGAAGGATTGGAGAAAAGAACCTTTGAACCTGATGCTCCCCATTATACACCACGAATTAGTGGACTGCTTTTTGGGAAAGATAAAGGATTTTCTTATCAATTATCCATCTTAAAATCCAACCAAATTGATAATATTCAAACACAAAGAATTCTTTTTGCTTATGAAGGAAGCACTCCGGGGGTTGGTCATCTCATTCATACCTACGATAAGGAATACCAAGGAAGATTAACTTCTTTTTCCGGAGAGCCTCTAGCTCTGTCCTTTAAGGGAGATATCAACCAGGTTGCAAAGGATATCTGGGAAAATTTAGATCAAGAAAATAAAATTTCTTTAGTGGTTCAGTTTGTAAATAAAGAAACAGAAAAAATTACAACGGTTGTTATAAACAAACATCAATAAGGAGTAAATTTATGAAAGAAATTGCACTTAAATATGGATGTAATCCAAATCAAAAACCGGCTCGAATTTTCATTAATCAAAATAAGTTGCCCGTAAAAGTACTTAATGGAAAACCGGGATACATTAATTTTTTAGATGCTTTAAATGGATGGCAGTTAGTAAAAGAATTAAAAGAAGCTACAGGGTTGGCTGCAGCTTCATCTTTTAAACATGTAAGCCCTGCAGGGGCTGCAGTAGGTTTACCTTTAGATGAAACCCTTAAAAAAATGTATTTTATTAAGGAAAACACTCTTTTGTCACCTTTAGCCTGTGCTTATGCAAGGGCACGAGGAGCAGATAGAATGTCATCTTTTGGAGATTGGATTGCCCTTTCTGAAATTTGCGATGTGGCAACAGCAAAATTAATTTCCCCTGAAGTATCAGATGGAATTATTGCACCTGGATATGAAAAAGAAGCACTGGAAATATTAAAGAAGAAAAGAAAAGGCAATTACAGTATTGTTGAAATTGACCCTACTTATGTGCCAGAAGAAATTGAAGAAAAACAAGTTTATGGCATTACCTTTCAACAGGGAAGAAACAACTTAAAAATAGATCAAAATCTTCTTGAAAATATCATTACTGAAAATAAAAACCTTACTAAAGAAGGGAAAAGAGATTTATTGATTTCTCTGATTATACTAAAATATACCCAGTCTAACTCAGTATGTTATGTTAAAGAAGGACAGGCTATAGGAATTGGAGCAGGACAACAATCACGAATTCACTGTACCCGCCTAGCAGGAGAAAAGGCAGATAAATGGTGGTTTAGACATCATCCTAAAGTATTAAGTCTTCCTTTTTTTCATACCATTGGCAGACCTGACAGAGATAATGCTATTGATGTGTATCTTTCTAATGAGGTGGAAGAATTACTGGCAGATGGAAATTGGCAAAAGTTTTTTTCTACAAAACCTCAGCCTCTTACTCAAGAAGAGGTTGCCACTTGGAAAATGGAACTAAAAGAAGTATCCCTAGGAAGTGATGCATTTTTCCCTTTTGGCGATAATATTGAAAGAGCAGTTAAAACAGGGGTAAAATATATTGTACAACCTGGGGGCTCTGTAAGAGATGATCAGGTAATAGAGACTTGCAATCGTCATAATGTAGTAATGTGTTTTACCGGTATTAGACTATTTCATCATTAAGCCCTTATCAAACCTTTAAGGAGAGAAAAATGAAAATTATGGTTGTAGGTGGTGGCGGTAGAGAACATGCCATCATAAAAAAAATTAAAGAGAATAAACAGGTAAAGAAAATATTTGCCTTACCGGGAAACGGAACCATTGAAAATATTGCAGTATCTATACCGATTGAAGGAACAGAATTAGAGAAAATTGTGAATTTTGCAAAAGAAAATGAAATTGACTTTGCAGTAGTTTCTCCGGACAACCCACTATGTATGGGATTGGTTGATTTATTGGAAGAGGCAGGAGTTCCCTCATTTGGCCCTAATAAAGTAGCAGCAGAAATTGAAGGAAGTAAAGTATTTGCAAAAAAATTAATGAAAAAATATCAAATTCCTACTGCTGATTATCAAACCTTTACTGATATTGCTGCCGCAAAAGCTTTTATTCTTTCTCATAATCGTTATCCTATTGTGATTAAAGCTGACGGGTTGGCTTATGGGAAGGGCGTTATTATTTGCCAAAACCAAAAGGAAGGGGAAAATGCTATTCAGCAAATAATGGGAGATAGGGTTTTTGGAGATTCGGGGACAGAAATTGTTATTGAAGAGTTCTTAGAAGGACCGGAAATATCGGTATTGTGTTTTACAGATGGAAAATCATTAATTCCTATGCTTTCTTCTATGGACTACAAAAAAGCCTATAACCAAAACAAGGGGCCTAATACAGGGGGAATGGGAGCAATATCCCCAAATCCTTACTATACAAAAGAAATTGCTAAACAATGTGTGGAAGAAATTTATCTTCCTACCATTGAAGCTATGAATCAAGAAGGTAGAATTTTTAAAGGTTGCTTATATTTTGGGTTAATGTTAACGGCAAGTGGACCCAAAGTAATAGAATATAATTGTAGATTTGGCGACCCGGAAACCCAATGTGTTTTACCTTTGTTAAAGTCAGACTTGTTAGATATTATGATAGCAGTAAGAAATCAAAATTTATCAAAAACCGTTGTTTCTTTTGAAGAAAACCAAGCTAGCTGTTGTATATCATTATGCAGTGAAGGTTATCCTGTTCATTATGAAAAAGGTAAAAAAATCACCTTAAAAGACGTTGAAGAAGAAGGTTTGTTTTATTTCGACTGCGGGAGCAAGAGACTGGAGTCCAAAGGGATTGAAACAAACTCCGGTCGGGTATTTAGTGTGGTTGCTATTGAAGAAAGTTTGGAAAAAGCTATAAAAAAAGCCTATAAAGGCATTGAAAACATTACTTTTGATGGAATGAGTTATCGATTAGATATCGGTGAATATTAACGTATAGAGGAGAAAGCAATGAGTAAAGTATACAGAGTTTATGTGGAAAAAAAACCACCCTTTGCAGTAGAAACCCAAAAACTATATAAAGAGTTAAAAGAAGTTTTACAAATTGAAAACCTTCAAAAGGTACGTATTTTGAACCGGTATGATGTGCAAAATATAGAAGAAAAACTTTTTATCCACTGTAAGAATACGGTTTTTTCAGAGCCGCCGGTAGACCAATTATTTAGTGAAATACCAATGGAAGGAAACTTTTCCTTTGCCGTTGAACCTCTTCCGGGGCAATATGACCAGCGAGCAGACTCGGCCAGTGAATGTATTCAATTAATTAGTCAAGGAGAAAGACCGGAAGTTCGATGTGCAATTGTGTATTTGTTATACGGTGTTTTAAGCCAAGAAGAGATTGAGAAAATTAAAGGTTATTTAATTAATCCTGTGGAATCAAGGGAAGCAAAAATAGAGTTGCCCACGTCTTTAGAAAGAAGAATTCCTACTCCCCGAAAAACTTATTCTATTGAAGGCTTTATTGAAATGACCAAAGAGGAGATAAAGGCTTATCGTTTAAAAGAAGGCTTTGCAATGGATGATGCTGATTTACTTTTTTGTCAAGATTACTTTATAAAGGAAAAAAGAAATCCCACCATTACAGAGATGAAGGTGATTGATACTTACTGGTCAGATCATTGTAGACATACGACTTTTTCTACCTATTTAGAGGATATTCTTATTGAGGATGACTTAATTCATCAATCTTTTCAAAGATATTTATCAATACGTAAAGACCTTCGTTATCAAGATAAGAAAAAACCAATAACCTTAATGGATTTGGCAACCATTGGAACAAAAAAGCTTAAACAAGAAGGCTATTTAGAAAATATTGATGAATCTGAAGAAATTAATG
>CAZEIB010000159.1:4044-5567 GCA_964511785.1 uncultured Oscillospiraceae bacterium | reverse complement strand
TATAGCAGTATAATCTCTTCTTGTCGTTCTTTCTAAATGGTCAAGTGCTGATTTAGACTTTTTCTTTAATTGATTGCGTTTAATCACGCTAACCCCAATTAACACCAAACTTACGCCAATAAAAGTTGCCATAATATAAAATACAATCCACATCATGTTTTTTAATTTTAATAATCCGGAAGAAAATTCTGCTTCTGTAGGTATCGGCTCAACCTGCAAAGTGGGAGGAGTTGGTAAAGGTGTTGCTTCAGGGTCATAAGTAGGCACAGCGCTACTTACATATATTTCTTCACCTAAAAAAGTTTGCTCTGTTCCTAACCAATCTGCTTTTGCAGCAAACTGTATACTTCCGGGCTGAGATAATCTGATTTCTCGAGAAATAGTTTTGGTTTCATCAGTCTTAATCTCATCAAAGGTATATAAAGTAATATCTCCATGGGTAATTTTTACATTTTTCCCATCATAGCCACCTTCGTTGGTCACTTTGATAAGGGCAGTAATACTATCGTTTTCATCTGTTATTTCTGTTTTGCTTAGCTGTGTTTTAACGCTAAATCCTAAGCTCTTTCCAGGCTCTACAGCAATAATTGAAACTTCATTTGTTGTTAACAGTACACTCTTGTCAGAGCTGTCAACAGCCTCAATAACAAAACTGTACTTTTCACTATCCGATACAATAACCTCTTTAGTTTGTTTTAATTCTTTTCCGGCAGCAACAGCTAAGTTGGTAAAAACTTCATCTGTACCGCTTTTTACCGTTTTAACCACATAATCTTTTTTTCCTGTATTTTTAAGGGTCAAGGTTAGTGTGATTTTCTCATCACGAACTACTCCAGGCGCTGAAGCCTCTAATTTTGCAGTTAACTTTGGCTCTCCATATTCAATTACCAGTTCTTCTGCTGTAACTGTATACTTTTTACTGTTTCCTACTGCTTGGTAGGTAAATTTCGCCTTACTTTTTAAATCTTTTTTTGCCATTTTAGTAGGAATTACAGCTGTTTTCACCTCTCCTACTGTTAACACATTAGGATATTGGCCGGTTTTAGTTGTAATGCTTTTGTTTTCTGTAAAAGAAATATTGTCTAAATCCACATTCCCGGTGTTTTTAAAAGTATAATATACGTTAATTTTTTCATCTTTGCCCGCTACACTTGGAATAGCATAATGTTCAGTAATTTCTAGTTTAGGCCCATCTGCCTGTGTTTCTTTGGAAAGTTCTTCCTCTGAAGAGGGATTACTGATAGGGTTATTTTCATAAACAATCTCTTTGGTTATTTCTTTGCTTTTACTTTGAAGGGTTCCTGTTCCGTCAGCTTCACTGTACTTAACCGTAAAAGTAATTTTTCCTGCTTCCAGTTCGCCTTGTGTTACTTTCCAAGTACCGCTCCAAGGGGTAATGTCTCCAACGGCCATTTGAACAGAGCCACCGTCTCCAAAATTAGTTACAGGGCTTCCATCAGGGTAAAATAAACTTACTGCACCAGGTATTTCGCTGTTGCCTATGTTGGATATCTGAATAGTCA
>CAZEIB010000159.1:1704-4034 GCA_964511785.1 uncultured Oscillospiraceae bacterium | reverse complement strand
CACTTACTTCTTCCGAAGCTGTAAAAGTAGTTTTAGATAGGTTGATTGTTGCATTAATAGGCCCGGTACTTTCACCAATAGCCGGAAAGGCAAAAATCAATATAAAAAGGCCAGCTAAAAGGAGCAATACAGATTGTTTTCTTTTCATGGTAGTTAGCAGGTGTAAAAACACCTTCCTCCCTTCCTTAATACGCTTTTAGCGTTAGAGGATATTACTGTTTTTTTACATAAAAATATCAAATCTATTCTATGATATTGTATTGCATCCCGGCTTTAGTGTCAAGCTAATGTAAGGAAAATGAGGGTTTATATCTTTATGTTTTTACATTTCTTTCTACTTTACATTACAAATATAATAATACATAAAAAATGCAAAACAGTACCCAAAAGAACAAAAATATGAAAAACACTGTGGATATATTTTACTTTCTTCCCTACATGATATAGTACAGCCCCTACTGTATAAGCTATTCCCCCTGCTAGCATTAATAGAAACCCAGGCAAAGTAAGGGCTTGTATGGTAGGTTTTATAGCAAATATAATAGACCAGCCTATGCCAATATAGCATGCCATGGAAAACTTTTTATATTTGTTTAAGTCAATAGCCGTTAGCGTTGCTGCAATCAAAGTTAGCCCCCAAACCACAGCAAATAAAGTCCAAGCTATTTTTTCATTTACCTGCCGCAAAGAAACCAATAAAATTGGGGTGTAAGTACCTGCAATTAAAAAATATACTGTACAGTGGTCAATCACCTGCATGACTTTTTTTCCCATATTTTTATGTAAGCCATGGTATATACTGGAAACTGTATATAAGGCAATCATAGAAAAACCGTATATGCTCCCCGTAACAATTCCCCATACATTCTGGTTTTTAGCTGCTATAATAATGCAAAGCACCAAAGCCACTACACCAAAGGCTCCTCCAATAATATGGGTAATCATATTCATCTTTTCTTCTGTACGAGTGTAATTTGGTAATTGTCTGTCTGCAAGTTTTGTGCGAGTCATTAAAACCATCTCCAATTGATAATACTTTATGATATGGTTATTATAACCACATCATAAAGTATTTGCAACTTTTTATTTTTTTCTAATTAAATCGCCTCTCTTTTAAATTTGAAAATAAGGATTTTTTGCTTTATTCGATTACAATTCTCGAATGTTTTCTACTACACTATCTCCCAATATCATAGACAGATATTTTTTACTGGAACGAATGCAGGCATAAGCCACAATCGCAAAATAAGCCGTATACGTCAGGGGCATCCATAAACAAAATAATTTACGAGTGGTGATCTTGTTAAAGCCTATAATAAATTGGTGCCAATTATTTTGCCATAGTACCCATAAAAAGCCCCCACTTAATAAAAAGCCTATTACAGCACCGGGTACAAGGGTATATAGTATTTCTTTCATGTAAATCAATAAAAGAGTTTTAGGATTCGCTCCTAAGGCACGCAAAGTACCTAATGTACGTTTTTCTTCCAACATTCCTTGATATATGGAAAAATTAATCATGATTACTACAATAAATAATAGCATCAACACCACTACCACACTACCAAGCCCAATTAACCAATTCATTAAATGATTTTCCCTTTGGGTTTGAAAATCATTGCTAATTTGAATATTGTTCCCGGCACTATGGGCAATGATATTTATTTTTTCCATTAGTAGATTTTCTGTTCCCCTATCCGGTTCAGCAGATAGATGAATCATCAATTCTTTATAACCTCTATTGGCAAAACCTAGCTGTTTAAAGCCTTCTTCTGTGGTTATTATTATATTCGCTTCATCAGGCCACCAATAACCGTTTTCTATCACTTCTAAAATCTCTACCTGTTGATCCACCTTGGTAAAAAGGTTTTCAATGTTTGTTTCTACCCAGTTTTCAGGGGTAGATTCAAAGGGTTCTTCTTCTTTGGTATATAATTGCATTAAACGAAGGGAGTTCCCAGGGAGAAAAACATCATTTAAGTAATTCACCTCTTCTTCGTTCCTTGTTAGGTCATGAGCATAGCGGTGAGAAAAAAACTGTTTTTCTGATGCTGCACTCTCATCAGGATAATTTACAGGCCAAACTGTTAAATATTTTTTTGCTACAAACAAAACTCCTTCTCCTAAATTAATTCGATTCATATCAATGGTTTTTCCTTCTTTTTTCACCATTTCTACTATCATTTTTTCCGGATAAATATAAATATTACTTTCAAGAATATAGTCTTTTATATCAAAATTATCTCGGATTTTTTCGTAAGCTTCTTTTTCTCCTTTTTTTCTGTACCAAGGATAGTCATAGCTTGAAGAATCATTTTTGCTTTGAAACC
>CAZEIB010000159.1:0-1694 GCA_964511785.1 uncultured Oscillospiraceae bacterium | reverse complement strand
CTGTAATATAGGGGCTAGCTTCTTTAAGTAAAATATTTACCTTCGCTACTCCTGCCACTTTTTCCACTTCCTTTACCAAAGGAAGAGCCATTATCCGTTGAATATCCTTCTCACCAAGGCGTTCCCCTGTAGCTAGGGTTTCGGTAAAGGGAAATCCTGACTTTTGATGACTTGAGATTCTAAAACCCTTTTTCCAAGTAACATCATCTACCGACATATGATAGGTATAGGGTAACATGATAAAAACAACCACTATAGATAAGGCAAAAAGCATACTCTCCGCCACTTGCCATGCTCTTTTCTCTTTCATCCTTCTTTGGGCTATCAAAAATGAGGGATTAAATTTTTCTTTTGTTTTATAAGTGTTTTTCTTTGTTTTTTTCTTCTCTTTTGACCCTTTCATTCCTTGTGTAATAGAAGTTTTCATCCCTTTCCTTATAGGGATCACTGCACAAAACCAAAGGCCTATTCCACTAATGATAAAGGCAACCATTATATTTATAAATGAAATAGAAAATCCGATACTCAAAGGAAATATTTTACTCGACAACCAAGCTGTAACCATTGCCATTCCAATACTTATCGGCAAAGCTATTATTAAAACCATCCCTATTTCACGGTTATATATTTGATATATCTGTTTTTTTGTAGCTCCTACAACTCGAATTAAAGCAACTTCCTTTTTTCTTAAAGAGAAAAGTATCATAAAATTGCTGGCAATGGAAAAAATACCCATACCTATAAAAGCTACTCCTACAATCAATATAAATATCAGAATGGCAAAGGTATTGTTGTGTCCAGTAAAATAATAATAACTAAAATCCATTAAATAAGAATGGGAAAAATAAAAATGAGGTTTATAATCATCGTATTTATCTGCCCAATTTTTAAAAGCTTTTACACTTACTTTAGGGTTTTTTTCAATCAATTTATGAACAATGGTATTTTCTAAAACTTCATGGGACTCTTCTTTACAAATCAATCCTTCAGAAAAATTCATCTTTTCATCTGTCGCCACCGGCTCCCAACGATTACCATGGTGCATTGAAAATTCTTTCGTCTTCACAATTCCAACAAGAACATAGTTTTCTTGGTAAAGTGCTTGGAAAAATCCCTTACCTCCGGTAGATTTTTGAATAGGGAGGGTCATTATTTCTCCTAAAGTTCCTTTAAGCTCTAATTTATCAATAGCAAAAAGGCTTAAAGCAATCTCTCCTTCTTTATCAGGAAACCTTCCTTCAAGCAAAGTTGGTGTTGCCAATTTTTTCGCTGTATCATCATAAAATCCTAAGGAAATAGGGGTTTTTCCCACTTGTCCAAGAATCCTTATTTCTCCAACTTCGCTAACTTCTTTTTCCTCTAACAAGGATGCCTTGGATAAGTTTTTACTGTTATGTAGTATTAGGTTTTGTTTACCTACCAGCTTTTCATAATCGGCTGTATCTTTTTCAAGGGCTCCTTGAAAAACAAAAACTACTGTAAAAATAACAAACAAGGAAAAATAACATTCTTAAGTAAAGAAGTATATCTCTTTTTATGATGTCTGATCCCTGCTTTTGCCAAAGTACTTTTGGTAAGGTTTTTCACTTATTCCACCTCCAAGCCGATATCGGTGGCAATTTTCCCATCTTTTAAGGTAATTATTCTTCCTGCCTGCTGGGCAATTGCCCTATCGTGAGTAACCAGCAACAAAG
>CAZEIB010000158.1:4722-5675 GCA_964511785.1 uncultured Oscillospiraceae bacterium | reverse complement strand
GCATTCATAGCATTCACAGCCATAGCAGCCTTAGATGCACTAAAGAAAAGTGTGAAGAATTTTGCAAAAAGCTGAAAAACTGGATTTCCTGGAGGGTGCCCTACTTCAAGCTTAACTGAAGAAGCAATAAACTCGCCACCATCCCAAAATGACGTAGTTGGTTCTATTGTTAGTAAATAAGTAGCTGCCGCAATTAAAAACACTAAAAGTGCCGTTAATCTACTACTTAAAAGAAATTTCTTGGTATTCATATATTTTACTCCATTTATCTAATAATAGTTATAACTTTTACACTTTTTCAAATTGTTATAACTCGGCAAAGATAAGAATCCGTTTCCATTTCTACGAAAATATTAAAATTTACTTGCTAAGAATTGCTGCGAAACCACCCCCTGGTGCCATTTCAACCTCAAGTACAGAGCTCGCCTTTGAAACCACTTTTTTATAGTCCTCAGCGTGGCGAGTGGCATTAACGCCGTCTTTGAAAAGTTCGATTTTCCAATCACCATCACCTAAAAAATTTAGGTCTATGGTAACATTACGACCCTCTTGTCCTACTAAGCCACCGATGTACCAAGTGTCGCCTTTACGACGAGCTATAAGAATATACTCTCCCACTTTGCCATCAAGAGCAAGAGTTTCGTCAAAGGTTGTTGGAATTTTAGCTATGAACTCTGTGCATTCTCTTTCCTGCTCATAATAATGTGGAGCATCACAAAGCATGTTAAAAGGAGACTCATAAATAACATACATTCCTAGCTGATGACAACGAGTGCCTTGACTTACTGGGTCTATTCTACATGGTTTATAATAATTGAAATTGTAGTTTTTCATCGCACCTTGAGTATAGTCCACTGGGCCTGCCGCCATACGGATGAATGGGAAAGTAACATCATAGGTAAGTTGATCTGTTCCTGCACGAACCCATTTCATTTGCTCTAGACCATGTACCC
>CAZEIB010000158.1:0-4712 GCA_964511785.1 uncultured Oscillospiraceae bacterium | reverse complement strand
CCTTCATAATTTAGCACATTTGGATAGGTTCTGTTTAGACCACAAGGTTTATAAGTACCGTGGAAATCCACAAATTGATGATATTTTGCTGCGGTTTTAGCTGCACGAGTGTGGAAATCTACCATATCTTGATCGTCCCTGTCCATGAAGTCGATTTTCCAGCCCTTTACACCAAGCGCCGAATAATGTTTGCATATTTTCTCCATGTCCCTATTAAAGGCCCAGTAGCCTGCCCATAGGACTATACCAACGTTACGTTCTTCTCCATATGCCACCAATTCAGCTATATCAATTTCTGGCACCACATTGAAAAGGTCTGCCTCTCCTCGCACTGCCCAACCCTCATCCAAAATCACATATTCAATTCCATATTTAGAAGCAAAGTCGATATAATATTTATATGTATCATTATTAACTCCTGCCTTGAAATCTTGACCTATAACATGCCAGTGATTCCACCACTCCCAAGCTACTTTTCCTGGCTTTATCCATGACCAGTCTTTTTGAGAATCTGCTGGTGTCCCCAACAACCAAACTAGATCATTATCAAGCATTTCCTTGTCCTGCGAACTAATATTTACGATTCTCCAAGGGAAGGCTGTAGCCCCTTCAAACCTTGCAATATAATCTTCTCTAGACTGGACCTCGCCTTGGAGATTGTTATGACCACCTTGTTTTACTTCCTTTGGAAAAGCTGCGAAACGAGCTTCTAAAGAAGTGTCTGCATCTTCGTTGTAGAGATACATTCCAGGATAATTAAGGAGATCTGATTCCATGATGTTTATTTTATAACCATCAGGTGCTTCAATCATTACTGGAAGAAAGGCCAAAAGTTTAGTATTCCACTCTGAAATATTAGAGTAGTCGTAGAGGCTCTCAAAACTATTATATAATTGACTTTCAAGCGTATGTGTACGTCGAGAAACATAGGGAACGTACATTTTCCAATCTTCTGGAAAAGCGAATTGAGCTGTTTCGCTAAGAACCTTGAATGGTGTTTTAGATTTTGAAATGAAACGATAGGCCACTCCTGCATCATAAGCCCTAAAAACTAGGTCAAAAGTCCTAAAATAGAGGGTTAGTTGATTGTAGTTTTCAACCACTTTTGACTTTTTATAAAAAGAAGCATCTAGCACATTGTTTACTGTTGCTGTTTTTGCTCTTTGTAGTCTTACTGAACCATCGTAAGTTAGTCCATCGGATAGTATCATGGAAATTTCTGATGGTGCTAAAAGAAGATTTCCTTCTTTACTCACCGAATAAGAAATAACTCCTTTTTCTATTGATATTTCTGTTTTAATACTTTTGTCTGGCGAAACCAGCTCATAATTCTTTCCTGATAAAGATAGGCTAATCATAAGGAATAGAAAACCTGTTAAAAGTTTGCGTGTCATATTGTTATTTTAATTTATATGGTTTGTGCGATTACCTAAACTGAGTAATCGTTCGGCAAATATATAAAAATACATCTTTAAATAAAAATCAATAAAACTTTCATTTCAAACTTATGATGGTTTCACTATATTTGCAAAAATTGAGGTTTTATGGCAGAAAATGATTGGAAAACAAGGTTAGGAGTGGTGTTCTCGACCAATCCGGATTTTAAATATGAACACGAGGGGGAAGAGGAGGAAGAAACCTTGGAGCCCGAAAAGCAGAATTTAATGGTTAAAATTGACCGAAAAGGAAGAGCTGGCAAACAAGTGACTTTAGTGACTGGGTTTATAGGAACGGAGGACGATTTGGAAGAGCTTGGACGCACATTGAAAGTTAAATGTGGCGTGGGAGGCTATGCTAAAGACGGAGAAATTGCCATTCAGGGTGATTTTAGAGATAGGGTGGTTACACTACTCAAAGACATGGGATATAGGGCTAAACGGGGAAATTAATTTATGATTGACAAACTAACCAATCCAATAGATAGTGCTTTTGTTCAAGGAGAGCTTCTCATGAGCAAGGTGCCTCAGGTACATCAGGTTCATGAGGTGGCTTTACCATGGGTAGACATTTTGGCTTTAATTGCAATCATACCATTTTTGATTAATCTAAAACCTTTCCTAGAGCTAATCCCATCAATCCTAAGCTGCGCTGTTCGAACAAGAGAATGTGTTAATTTAGAAAACAATATCAAACTTGCTCGCACAAGAAATAATTTTGCATATTCATTTATAATACCATTTTTACTCATAGTTTTTGAATATGATATTTATAGGCCATCATTCTATATGTCATTATCTCCAGGTTTTAAGTTTTTGACGTTAATAGGAATTGCTATTGCTTATGTGCTTTTAGCATGGGCTTTTACAAAACTAATGGCTCCTGATTCTTCTCTCATCAAAAATTATAGAATAGCTTGTAGAAGTTCTTACAACTTCTTCATTCTTTTAATGCTTTTTTTGCTTTTAGCTATTGGATGTTTTGAGCTTTTTGATATTTCAGAAAAATTAGTTCAAACCATCCTATATTGGATATTTGGTGTGACTTATTTTCTTTATTTCATTAGAAAACTTCAAATTTTTTCGGCTTCATTTCCCTTTTTTACAGCAATTTTGTATCTTTGGGCCCTAGAAATCATACCTACTGGGGCTGTAGTTGCTTCAGCAATTATTTTTTAGGAATATGAGTATTAAAAAAATTCTTATATCACAACAACCACCAACAATGTCTTCTCCTTATGAAGATGTTATAAATAAGTATGGTGTAAAAGTGGATTTTACTCCATTTTTTAAAATGGAACCTTTGAGTTCAAGAGAGTTTAGGACACAAAAAATCAATGTTTTAGATTATACAGCTATTGTTTTTTCGGCAAGGACAACAATTGATGCTTTTTTTCATATTTGTGAAGAAATGCGCGTTAAAATCCCTGATTCAATGAAGTATTTTTGTACTTCTGAGATTGTTGCAAATTATCTTCAAAAACATATAGTTTATAGAAAACGCAAAATTTTCTTTGGAAATGGAACACCAAGTTCTATAATTGGTCTCATAGGTACAAAACATAAGGGCGAAAAATTCCTTATTGCAACTTCTGCTTCTCCTATAAAAGATGCAATTACTAGACAATTTGAAGAAACTAAGTATTCTTTTACTACTGCAGAATTTGTAAAAAGTGTCTCTCAGGATATTAAGAACATTGATTTACACTCATATGATATGATTGTTTTATTCAATCCTGCTGATGTTAATTCTATTTTTGACAACTTCCCTGATTTCGAACAAAAGAAGATTAAATTTACTTCGTACGGAAAGTCTATAGTAAAAGCAATGGAAGATGCAAGCTTGAAGATAGAAGTACAAGCTCCTACTCCAGAGGCTCCTTCAGTAGCTAAAGCTATAGAAAACTACCTAGAAAACGTAAAATAAACTATGACTAACAAGGCCCTAAATACACTTTCAAAGCAAGAGAGATTGTGTGGCAGGAGTGCTATTTCTGAGCTTCTTGCTGGGGCTGAGTTTATTGGTATTGATAATATAAAATATTGCTGTGCAAAGAATGAGGAGGGTATAAATCGTATAATGATTTCTGTACCGAAGAAGCTTTTTAAAAAGGCTGTTATAAGAAATCTCCTCAAAAGAAGAATGCGTGAAAGTTATCGAAAGCAAAAAGAGACGCTTAAATTTGATGGTATTGATATTTTATTTGTCTACAAAAGCAAAGCTATACTCAGTTACGAAGAAATATATAGTAATGTAAAGAAAGTGCTAGAGCATATTAATCAAGAGAATGATAAAGAAGAAAAATAACTTCAAGACTATTCTTAAGAAAATAGCTATTGCTCCGTTCATTTTATTGATACGGTTTTATCAAGTCTGTATCTCCCCATTAAAAGCACCTTCATGTAGATACACGCCTACATGTTCACAATATTCACTACAAGCATTTAAAAAACACGGGCCTTTCAAAGGTCTGTACCTAAGTGTTAAAAGAATTCTAAGTTGTAATCCTTGGGGAGGAAGTGGCTATGATCCAGTACCTTAGACCTCTGTGCTAAAAAATTATAGCGCTCACTCCAAATAAAGGAAAAAGTAAATATCCAATTCCTGATAAAATTGCAAAAAGAAGTATCGACCAAATCAAAAGTTTTGATGGTTTTGGTTCTCTCCAATATCTTACTAAATGAACTATGAAAAGAGGAAGAGAGAGTAAAAAGAGGAAGTGGTATAGATCAAATATTCTATAGGATGCGGATATAATCATATACACAAAACCAGCCACTATCAATAATGTGTGATACAAGGGTTTAACAACATCTTTTGCTGCTGCAACTAAAAAGCCTATGGCGAAAGCAGGAAGAAGAAGGTGCCACCCTGTAATAGTGTGTGCACAAAGCATATAAGCACATACAACTGCTAATGGCCCGTACAGAGAGATTGTATATATTGCATCTAAATATATTGGCCTAGAGACAGGAAACAAAGCAGTTCTTAAAAAGAAATATCCCAAAAGTAGAAAAACAAAGGCATCTAAACACCACAGACTTCCATAAGACAGATAAACAAGAAGAACAGCCAAACCTAAGAATAATAAAACAGAAGCCCAAAGAGCAGCTTTGTATTTATTTTCTGTGCTAAATCTTGCTTTATTTTCTCTAACCACTGAAACCATTTTCAAAACAAAAGCAGTAAAAAACAAAACAAGCACAACTGAAGGTTTTACCTTAAAATCAGCAATGGCTAATGCTACAAATAATTTTGGAGCTAAAGCTGAAGAT